>JAAAOL010000322.1 GCA_009908885.1 Bacteroidota bacterium
GCGGACGATCACCGTGCCGGACGCGCTGCACTCGGGCCGCGTCCTGCGGATCCGCTCGGGCGAAGCGGACCGCTGCGGCGACCTGATCGTGGAGGCGCGCTTCTGGAACAACTTCTGGGATCACCCACCGAACCCGGACGACCCTGACGCGCCGTTCTACCGCAACGACGACGGCGACCAGGCCGACCTGTTTCTGCCGCAGGAAGGGCTCTACCTGTACAAGGCGCCGGAGCCGGGCGAGGTGCTGTGCGGCGGCAGCCCGGACCCGCAGTACGACTATCAGTTCTACTCCAGCCTGGAAAACAACGGCCTGATCGGGCGCGTGCGGCCCTACAGCGAAGGCCCGGCGACCGAGCAGCGCGCCTTCCGCGTGGGCGGGACGTATCAGGTGGCGTATGAGCCGGGCCACACCTACGCGCCCCACAGCCGCCCGCGCTTCCACGGCCACGCCAACCCGCGCCTCGACCCGCGCCTGACGCTGACGAACATCGAACGGACGGACGGCGCCTTCACCGCCGAGCTGTGGACCGACTTCCTGGCTGGACCGCCGGAGCAGGCCGCCGTCACGGCGTCGGCCTATCCGAATCCCTTCACCCGGCGCACGCGCATCCGCTACGAGGTGCCGGAAGCCGCTCCGGTGCGCGTGACGATCTACGACGCCCAAGGCCGCCGCATCGTGACGCTGGCCGATGGACCGCACCAGCCGGGCATCCACGAAGTACCGTTCGCCGCCGACGGGCTATCGAGCGGGCTGTACTGGGTGCACCTCCGCACCGATGACCAAACGGCGACGACGGCGCTCCACCTCGTCCGGTGAACGCACCTCTTTGAACACACCGGGTGCCGTCCTGTAGAGACGCGTCTCTACGGGGGCGAGGTGGCCCGGAAGGACCCATTCCGCTCCCCCTTCCGGAACAACGCGTTGAAGGAGCGTCGGTACGGCGGTGAGCCGACTCGCTAAACACGTACCGCCTCGGCGAGGCGTCTTCATGATCGCGTTGGCAAGAATGCCATTTACCCGTCGAAACCCACGTCGCGGTGGCTACCGTCACAGAACGGCTTGTTGGCTGAGGCCCCACAGCGACACAGCGCGGCCGTCCCGCCGTCCCGCGTCTCGTCGTCGGCGCCGGTCAGCGTGAACGGGCCCTGCAACAGCAGCGGGCCATTCTCCGCGGGCTGAATGCGCAGACCCGGCCCGGCATCGTCGGCGCCCTCCTTGACGCCGCCTGCGCCCAGCCGTCCGTCGTGCGCGAACTCGATGTTCTTGTGGCTGTTGTCGCAGAACGGCTTGTGCTTCGACGCGCCGCAGCGGCACAGCGCGATGCGCGTGTCCTCCACGATGGTGCTGCCCTCAGGCGTGACGACCTCCACGTCGCCGCGCACGTAGAGCGGGCCGTCCGGGCCGACCTGGATCGTGTTGTGGTCTGGCGTCGGCTCTTCGGCGCCGCCGTCCGTCCGCGTGTAGTGCAGCGCGCCGGTCGGGCAGCGGTGAATGACCTCGGCGAGCGCGTCGTTCTCGTCCTGCGTGGCATCGATCCACGGGCGGCGGTCCGGGTCGAACACCTCCGGCAGCCCCCGCACGCACTCTGCCGCATGGATGCAGCGTTTGATGTCGTAGTAGACGGTGATGTCGTCGCCCTCGTAGGCCTTGCCCTGCGTGCTCATCGTCCTCCTCGGTCCCGTGATCGTTCGACGCGTGACAGTATGGACCGCAGGACCCGAGCGCGCGTTCCGGCGACCGGCCCTGCGCAGCCTCGGCGCTACCACCACTGGTAGATCGGACGCGGCTCCAGCGGCGCGGGCGGCGGCAGCAGGATGAGCCGCAGGTAGCGCTGTCCCCGCTCGGTGAGAACCACCTCGCCCTTCTCGCCGATGTCCAGCCATCCTTCCGTCAGGTAGCGGTACGGCGCCTCTGCGGGCGCCACGTCCACGACGACCGGCGTCATCGCGACGGCGTCCGACGACCGCACGCGTAGCGGCAGGCCGGACCGTGCGAAGTCGACCTCCCAGGAGGCCTGCTCGCCCTCTTCCGCATTCGTCCACAGCCACGGGTAGCGCGTGAGCAGGTCCAGCCGGTGCGTGTTGGGCACGGCTACGGTGAAGAACGGTTCTTGCTCGCGCAGGAAGCGGCGGATGGTGAGGGTCGAGTCCGCCCGCGTGCGCCGGAACAGGGCGGCGGCGTCCAGCCCGGCCAGGTTGATGCCGTTGTAGATGCCGTGGTGGTTTTCGTCGGAGAAGACGCTGTCGTGCCAGGCGGGGAAGCTCTGGTTGAGCAACAGGTTGACCTCGAAGTGCAGGTGCGCCCGCCGACGGTCGATGCCGCGCCCCGTGTAGCCGAGCGTTCCCAGGCGCTGCCCGCGCTCCACGTACTGCCCGGGCGCGACGCGGATGGCGTTCAGGTGGGCGTAGAGCGTGTAGAAGGGCGCGCCGTCCCACCAGTGCTCGACGACGACGTAGAGCCCGTAGTTCGACTGCTTCTCGATGGCATTGACGTGTGCTACCTGTCCCTGATCGACGGCCCGCACGGCGTCGAGCGGCTCGCCGCTGGGACTGCGCTGCACGGAGCGGATATCGAGCCCTTCGTGGAAGCGCGTGTAGATGATCTGCGACCGTACGTTGCGCGGGTTGCGGACGAACCCGTACTGCCCCCCCTGCCAGGGCCGCGAGCGCCGTCCGTTGAAGTAGCGGTACGTGTACTGATAGAAGCGCGGCGCGTCGTCGCGAAGCAGCGCGTCGTTGTCCGTCGGCAGCACGAGGCGGAGCGGCTGCGCCTCGACCCCACCGAATCCGCCGAGCAGCACCATCGCCAGCAGCAAACACGTCAGCACGTCGCGCATGGGTCGGGAATGGGTTTCGGGTTTTGAGTTTCGGGTTGTGGGTTTTGGGTTGGGCTCGCTGCGCACCATCCACTATCCACCATCCACCGACCTACCGCGTGCCCATCGCCGCGTCGGCCTCGGCTTCGGTGGCGTAGAGCTGGCCGGTCATCAGCTCCTGCACGATGCGGTCGGCGTCGTAGATCACGTCCAGCGCCTCCTGCACGGCCCGGGCATCGACCATAATGTTGCGGCCCCGCTCCGGCAGGAAGATGTAGTCGCGCACGAGCCCTTCGATGTTGCGGTCGAAGTTGAGGCCGACGAGTTCCTGCTCGCGGTTGATGGCGGGCGAGCCCGAGTTGCCGCCGATGGTGTCGGACGTGGAGACGAAGTTGAGCGGCGTCTGCAGGTCGAACGCGGCGGGCGGGGTGCGCCAGCGCTCCGGCAGGGCCCACTCGGTGTCAGCGCCGTACGAATGGTAGTGGTCGTACAGCCCGTAGAAGGTGGTGTACGGCGGGGCGACCGTGCCGTTGTACTCGTAGCCCTTCACCACGCCGTCGGTGATGCGGAGCGAGAAGGTGGCGTCCGGCGGGACGGCGGTGCCGTAGACCTCGAAGCGGGCGCGCCCGAGCTGGCTGGCCAGTTCGTCCTCCTGCGCGCCGAGCCCGGCCAGCGCACTCTGGTACTCACGAAGGCGCGGCAGCATTGCCTGCGCGACGCCCACCGCCGGATCTTCCTGCTTGAGCGTGCCCTCGCCCAGCACGGCCTCCGCCGTCTCGCTGCTAGCCAGGAGCGAGGTCTCCAGCATCGCCGCGGCGGCGGCCTCGGGCGTGCGTCCCTGGAGCGCAGCCTGCGTGATCGCATGCTCCGGGCCGAAGTAGTCGCGGAACGCCTCGAAGCGGACCGTCAGCAGGCGGCGTTCGAGGGCAGGCGGCTGGTCAGGGATCTGCAGGAGATTGTCTTTCACCTCGGCGGCGCGCTCCTTGGCGCCCGCAGCCATCGCATCGCGGTACTGCGCGGCGAGCATGGCGCGACGCAGCGTAGCGGACGAGTAGCTGGAGTTGCCGAGCAGCAGGAAGGCGCCGACGGCATCGGCCTGTTCGCGCTTCTGCTGCTGGATGTCGGCCATGCGATCGATGAGGCCGCCGTAGGCCGCCCGCAGGTCGGGGTCGCCCTGGATCGCCTCGCGGAAGTCCTCCTCAGCGGCGGCGCGGCGGGCGATGATGTACGGGTCCTGCAGCGCATCGACGCGGCCCCGGTAGGCCTTCTGCGCGTTCAGCAGGCCGAAGAGCTGGTTGCGCACGCGGGAGGCGACCTCGGGGTTGGCGCGGGCGTAGGCCTGCATCGCCTCGATGCGGTCGGTGATGGCACGCAGGATGGCGGGCACCTGCACGTCGCGCAGGTAGGTGAGCTGGGCGACGGTCGCCAGGCGCGTCGTAGAGCCGGGGTTGCCGATGACGAAGATCAGGTCCTCGGGGCTGATGCCGTCGTCCGTCCAGGTGAAGTAGTGGTCCGTCTGCATCGGCGCGCCGTCCTCGTCATAGACGCGCAGAAAGGCGAAGTCGAGCGAGTAGCGCGGGTACGTGAAGTTGTCCGCGTCGCCGCCGAAGTAGCCCATCTGCAGCTCCGGTGCGGCCACGAGGCGCACGTCGGTGTAGCGCTTGAAGACGTAGGCCGAGTACAGCCCGCCGTTGTAGAGCGAGACGACGTCCACGTTGATGCCGACTGCGTCACCGCCGTAGTCCTGCGCGACCGCATCGCCGATCTGCTCGGTGGCCGCCCGGCGCGCCTCGGCCCGCTCGGCGTCCGTCTCGGCCTCCTCCAGCGCGGCATAGACGGCGTCGGTCACGTCCTCGATGCCGACGAGCTGTTCGACGTAGTAGTCGGGGATCGGGCGCTCCGCCTCCATCGTGGCGGCGTAGAAGCCGTCGGAGAGCAGATCCTCGCCCTCCTGACTCACGCCGCTAATGCTGCCGCGCGTGCAGTGGTGGTTGGTGACGACGAGGCCGTTGGGCGAGACGAACGAGGCCGAGCAGCCCGGAATCCGCAGCGCACTGAGCCGCGCGTCCTCGAACCAGGCCGAGTCGGGCCGGAAGTCGTACGTCGCCTCCAGGTAGTCGATCGGGGGATTCTCGAACATCCACATCCGCCCGTTGTCCAGCGGACCGGCCTGCACGGTGTCGGGGTCGAATTCGGTGTCCTGGGCGTGCAGCGGCGTGCCCGGAAGGACGAAACCGACGAGGAGGGCGACGAGGAGGAGCAGAAACGTACGCATGAGCAACAGACAGATGAGCAGAGAGGACAGGAGATGGCGCGCGGGGCGGGCGACTCGTTCCTACCA
>JAAAOL010000421.1 GCA_009908885.1 Bacteroidota bacterium
GCTAGAGGCGCTCCTCGGCGCCGACGAAGACGCCTCGGAATACTTCGAGCACCTGGCTCGGGTGGTGCTGCCCGCTCCTCCGCCGCACCGTGAGGCCGCCGCCGTGCTGGACGACCTCGTCGGCCAGCGGGTCCGGCGCTACCAGGTACTGGAGCACCTGGGCGGTGGCGGGATGGGCGTCGTCTACAAGGCCCGGGACGAGCGTCTGGGTCGCCTCGTGGCGCTCAAGTTCCTGCCGCCCTATCTGCATGCCAGCGAGACCGCCCGCACGCGCTTCAAGCAGGAAGCCCGGGCGGCCTCCGCCCTGGACCACCCCAACATCGGCGTCATCCACGAGATCGACGAGACCGAGGACGGGCTGCCCTTCATCGCCATGGCGTACTACGCGGGCGAGACGCTCAAGGCCCGGATCGCCCGGGGCGCCGAGGGCGCTACTGGCTCCGCGCGCGGCGGGCTCCCGCTGGACGACGTCCTCGACCTCGCCATCCAGATCACCGAAGGGCTGGCGTGTGCGCATGCATCGGGCATCGTCCACCGCGACGTCAAGCCCGCCAACGTGATGGTGACGAAGGACGGCACCGCCAAGATCGTGGACTTCGGGCTGGCCAAGGTGCAGGATACCGACCTCACGCGGCCCGGCACGCGGATGGGCACGATGGCGTACATGAGCCCGGAGCAGGCGCGCGGCGACGAGGTAGACGCCCGCACCGACCTGTGGGCCCTCGGCGTGGTGCTCTACGAGATGGTGACGGGCAAACGCCCCTTCGAGGGGGCCTACGCCCCCGCCATCCTGTACGCGATCCTCCACACGGACGCGCCCCCTGTACCCGGCCCGCTCGGCGACGTGGTGCAGCGGTGCCTGGCCAAGGACCCCTCGGCCCGATATGCTACCGCGGCCGAGCTGCTGGACGACCTTCGCCGCCTCCGTCGTGAGGGGCGGCAACCCGCTCTCGCGCCGGACCGATCCGCGACGTCGCGTCCTGCTGCATCCACCTCGTCCTCTTCTGTTACGGTTTCCCCCCGCACCCGCTGGCTCCTGGTCGCCGGGGTCGTGCTCGTCGGGCTGATGGCCCTGGGCTGGTGGTGGCAGCACACGCGCCCGCCGGAGGCCCGCTACCTGGCCGTGCTGCCCTTCCGCCTCATCGGCGAGACCGACGACGCCGACGTGTTTTCGGCGGGGCTGCTGGAATCGCTCACCAGCACGCTGAGCCAGCTGGAGCAGTTTCAGGACGCCCTGTGGGTGGTGCCTGCGAGCGAAATCGCCGACGGCATGACGCCGACCGATGCCCGAGAGCAGTTCGGCGCTACGCTCGTCGTGACCGGCAGCATCCAGGTGGAGGCCGAGACCGTGCGCCTGACGCTGAACCTGATCGACGCGGTGGCGCGGCGCCAGATCGACGCGGCGCGGGTGGACCACCGCAGCAGCAGCGCCCTGGCCCTGCAGGACGAAGCCATCCTGACCCTCGCCCGCATGCTGCAGGTGCGCCTCAGTCCGCAGGCCCGCGAGACGCTCACCGCCGGCAGCACGACGGCCCAGCGCGCCAACGCCTTCTACCTGCGCGGGCAGGGCTACCTGCGCAGCCAGCAGTCCGTGGGCGACCTCGACAGCGCCATCGACCAGTTCAAGCGCGCCACAGAGGAAGACCCGTCGTTCGCGCTGGCCTATGCCGGGCTGGGCGAGGCCTACTGGCAGAAGTATCGCACGACCGAGGACGTGCAGTGGGTCGACGAGGCGCTCGCCTTCAGTCAGCAGGCGCTGGCGATCAACGACCGGCTGGCGCCCGTCTACATCAGCCTCGGTATCATTCACAGCGGGCTGCGGGCGTACGACGAGGCCCTGCAGGCCTTCGACCGCGCCCTCCAGATCGACCCGCTCAACGCGGAGGCGTACCGCTACCGGGCCATCACCTACCGGCGGCAGGGGCGTAACGCCGAGGCCGAGACCGCCTACCAGCGCGCCATCGCCCTGAAGCCCGACTACTGGCGCGGCTACAACAGCCTCGGCGTGTTCTACTACGTGACGGGCCGCTACCCGGACGCCGTCGCCCAGTTCGAGCACGGCCTGCGCCTCGCCCCCGCCAACCTGAGCCTGCTGGTCAACCTGGGAGCGGCTTCCTGGCAGCAGAACGACCTCGACGGCGCCGTCGAGGCCTTCGAAAACGTCCTCACGCTCGACCCGGACAATGCCACGGCTACGTCCAACCTTGCCACGGCGTACTTCTACCAGGGGCAGTTCGCCGAGGCTACCCGCCTCTATCAACAAGACCTGGCGCGCCGCCCGCTCGACTACAACGTACAGGGCTTCCTGGGCGATGCCTACTACTGGATGCCAAACGCTCGCGACCGGGCACAGGCGGCCTACGCCCGGGCCCTGGAGCTGGCGCATGACCACCTCGCCGTCACCCCGGACGACCCTGTGCTGTGGGGCGCGATGGCCAACTACCACGCCAAAATCGGCCAGGCGGACAGCGCGCGGGCCTACCTGACCCGCATCGGGGCGCAGCACGCCCCGGACGACCTCGACGCCGTGGCCGCCTTCGGCATCGGCGAGACGTACGAATTTCTCGGTCGGCGGGACCAGGCCCGCACCTGGATGCGCAGCGCCCTCGCCCGCGGCGTCGGCTGGATGCAGGTGCGCCACTCGCCCTGGCTGACGCGCCTGCGCCGGGACGCCGCCTTCCAGACCATGATCGATTCCCTCGAATCTTCCACGCCGTGAGCCTCTCGGCCCGCGACGCCCCGCATCACCCAACTTCCCTGCACCATGCTCCCACACGATATGTTCTTCCTGTCCCGCATCCATCGCTGCCTCCCGTTCGCCGCGCTGCTCGGCCTCTTCCTCCTCCTTCCGGACCCGGCCTCCGCCCAGGACCGCAAGCCCGTCCACTACATCACGATCTCGGGGGATAGCGACGACAACACCTGCTATTATCAGATCGAAGGGCAGGCCAACCAGGACCTGTTCCGCATCGCCCCCCGCGGTGCGCTCATCTTCAACGCATCCGCCGACTTCGACGTCGAGGCGACCATCGAGCCCGACGCCGAAGGCACTGCGGGCATCGCCGGCAACGCCAACCAGAACAAGTTTGCGATCCAAGCCCGAGGCGTGACGCCGGTGGCCGTGCGGCGCGCGCTGGGGAAAGACTCCGAACACAAGGTGCGCATTCAGTGCTGCACGGATAAGGGATTTTTCGGAGGCTGCAAATGGACGCCCGCCGAGCCGATCCCGAGTGAGATGCAGGAGATGGGCTACGCGCCGCAACGCAACGCGCCCCGGCCCATGGCGCCTCATGCCGCGCAGACGCTTCCCGCGCCGCATGGTCCCAGCGCGCCCTCCGTGCTCCCGGACCTCCTCCGCGATGACCCGCCGCCGCGCCCTCCCGTCGAAACCGGCGGCCCGGTGATGAAGGTGGAAGAGGACGCCTGATACCGTTGTCGCCTGGCGATGTCCGCATAGCTGAGAACGTGTCGCGTGATGCGTAATGCGTGAGAGGGCTCTGCCCAAGCGCCTGCTCTTGCCCTCCACGCAACACAGCTTGTCCCGACATCCTGTCGGGGAGTCCCGGCGTGTGACATCAGAGATCCCGACATCACCAACCTGAATCCGTATGAGACGGTGATGCGTACTGCGTGATGCGCGAAAAGGCGTTGCTGGAACGATGGCCCGTGCCCATCACGCACCACGGACCACGACAGGCGACACCCGGATCCGGGCTTCAACAATCTGAATCAGTATGAGTCGTATTGCGTGATGCGTGAGGGAGCGCTGTAAAGGCGTCGGCCCGCATCCATTCAGCATTACTCATCACTCATTACTCACTACGCATTACGCCCCCAGCCCCCGTCCGCCACATGCTCCTCCGCACCGTTACGCTGCCCTGCGGCCACCTCCGGTTTTACGACGATGGCATCGTGCAGGTGACGCATCCCCAGGGCTCCACGCTGCGGAGAACGGACGTGGAAGCCATCTTCAGCAGCCTCCGTCAGCACGCCGCAGGGCGCGTGGGCTTGCTCGTGGACCGGCGGAAGAGCTTCGACCTCGACTTTCCGGCGATGCGGCTGATTCAGCGCGAGTTGAGCCAGCATGCCCGGGCCATCGCCTACCTCGTCGATAGTGGCGTGGGCTACGGCGTCGCCTCGTTTCGGCGGGATCTGGTGGCGTTCACCGGGATCCCGGGCAACGTGTTCTTCGCCCAGGACGAGGCCGAGGCCTGGCTACGAGCGATGGTGCGCCAGCCGGACGAGCCGTAAGTTGTCGGGCGCGCGTCGCCCTGCCCGTGTCTGCCGTCTTCCACCATGCCTTCCGCTCCCCTTCCCCGTCCGGTCCTAATCACCGGGGCGACCGGCTTCATCGGTCGGCACCTGGTGCGCCAACTCGTACGCGAAGACGTGCCTGTGCGCGCCTTCGTCCTGCCCGGCGAGATCGTCCCCGCAGAATGGCACGACGACGTAGCCGTCGCACGCGGCGACGTGGCGGATCGGGGCGCTGTGGCAGCGGCGGTGCAAGACGCGGGCACGGTGTTTCACCTCGCTGCCGTGGTGGGCGACTGGGCGCCGAAAGCCCAGTTCGAGCGCGTCACCGTGGCGGGCACGCGGCACGTGCTGGAGGCCGCTGCCGAGGCGGAGGCGCGCGTGGTGCTCGTCTCCAGCATCGCCGTCTACGGCGACCAGCTCCAGCGTGCCGTCTGCCACGAGGACCGCCCGCACGGCACGCCGCAGGGACATTACGGCTGGGCCAAGCAAGAGCAGGAACGCCTCGCGCACACCTTTCGGGAGCAGCACGACCTCGACGTGCGCATCGTCCGCCCGGCCAACGTGTACGGCCCCGGCAGCCAGCCGTGGGTGCACGGCGTCATCGACCACCTGCGACAGGGCCGCCCCGCCCTGCTGGGCCGCGCGCCCAAGAACGCGGGCCTCACCTACGTCGGCAACGTGGTGGACGTGCTGCTTCGCGCCGCCCAGCACCCGGACGCCCGGGGCCGCACCTACAACGCCGCCGACGGCCTGGACGTGACGTGGGCCCAGTACATCGCCGACCTCGCCCGCCTCGCCGGGACGCCCCCGCCGCGCCGCCTGCCGCTCCCACTGGCTCGCGCACTTACCACGCTTGCCGAGCCGGTGTGGCGCGGGCTGGGCCTCTCCGGACGTCCGC
>JAAAOL010000050.1 GCA_009908885.1 Bacteroidota bacterium
CCGGCCAGCGTTCCCGGATCTCGCCGTAGCTACGGCTACGCCTCGATCCGGCGCCTTGGCAGTCACCACCAGCGCCACCGGTCTTTGACCAAAAGACCGCTAGAAGGTGCATTAGGACCTGCGTAGCAGCTCGGTGTTTTGTAGTATCTTGCGTCGTCTTGTCCTCGTCTTCGAATGATGCGTTCCGCGCGCTGGATACATGGAGGACCAAAATAGGTCTGACATTACTGCTCTGCTCCAGTCTGCACGCCCGGGGGCCCCCGATACGATCGATCGACTGTTGCCTGTCGTCTACCGGGAGCTGCGCGAGATGGCCCACCGGCAGCTCCTCGGGGAGCGGGCCTCTCATACGCTGAACACGACGGCACTCGTGCATGAAGCGTATCTGAAGCTGGTCGACCAGACGATGGTCACCGAGAAGGGCCGCGCGTACTTCTTCGCCGCCGCTGCTCGGTCCATGCGGCAGATTCTGGTCGACCATGCTCGGCGGCGCAAGGCCATGAAGCGCGGAGGTGGCCAGATACCGCTCAACCTGGACGATCAGCAGATCGCCGTCGATGCGTTCGCGGCAGAGATGGTGGACCTGGACGAGGCGCTGGAGCGCCTGGCTGCGCTCAACCCGCGCCACGCCCGCGTCGTCGAATGCCGGTTCTTCGGCGGGCTCACGGTGAAAGAAACCGCCAAGGCCCTCGACGTCTCGCCCCGCACGGTGAAATACGACTGGGCGCTCGCCAAGGCCTGGCTCTACGACGCTCTGGGCGGATAAGCTACAAGATGCAGAATGCAATGACGCTTCAGTCATCGTTGACTACTATTTTGTTGTATCTTTTCGTGTTGTGTGTGTGCGCAAGATAGGTAGCTCCCCGCCCGGTCTACCGTCCCCCTCCGCTATGGAACCCGCACCGTCTAAACGCTGGCAACAGGTCGAAGACCTATTTGCAGCCGCCCTCGACCGCCCTGTGGAGGCGCGCCGCGCTTTCTTGGAGTCCGCCTGCGCCGACGATTCGCTGCGTGCTGAGGTGCAGCGCCTGCTGGCCGCCCATGAGGCGTCCGAAGGATTCCTCGAAGCCCTCGACATCGATCAGGCCGCTGCGCTCATTGATGCAGAAGCGGAGTCCTTTCACGAAGGGCGCCGGGTCGGCCCGTATCGTATCGTTCGCAGGCTGGGCCGGGGCGGCATGGGCGTCGTCTACCTCGCCCATGACGACCGTCTCGACCGGCAGGTAGCCCTCAAGTTTCTCCCACCTCACCTCGCGTCCGACGAGCGGGCGAAGCAGCGCCTCATCACAGAGGCCAAAGCGGCCTCGGCGCTCAATCATCCCGGCATCGCCGTCGTGCACGAGATCAGCGAGACGCCCGACGGACACCTCTTCATCGCGATGGCGTATTGCGAGGGCGAGACGCTCCGCACGAAGGTCGGCCGGGGGCCGCTGCCGGTCGATGAGGCGCTCGATCTGACGCAGCAGGTCGCTGAAGCGCTCGCGGCCGCCCATGCCCGGGGTATCGTGCACCGGGACGTCAAGCCCGGCAACGTGATGGTGCTTCCCCGTGCCGAGGTCCCGGGGTCCCGCGCGGTGGCGACGCTCATGGATTTCGGGATCGCCAAGGTGCGCGGTGCGGCACTGACGACGGCGGGCGCGACGCCCGGCACGGTGGCTTACATGAGCCCGGAGCAGACACGGGGCGAAGCCGTCGACGCGCGGACGGACCTCTGGAGCCTGGGCGTGGTGCTCTACGAGATGGTGACGGGCGAGCGTCCCTTCAAGGGAGATCATGAGCAGACGCTCATCTACGCCATCCGCCACGACGCGCCGGAACCGGTGCAGCGCCTGCGCCCGGAGATCCCCGAGGCGCTGGCCGCCGTCGTCGAGCGATGCCTGGAGAAGAAGCCTGCAGATCGCTACCTCACCGCCGCGGCGCTGCTGACCGACTTGCATGCACTGCGCTCCGGGAGCGGTCACCAGCCCGGTATACCCTGGATGCGACACAGCGTAGCATTCATGCTCCTGCTTTTCGTGATGGGGGTGGCCGGAGTGCTCTACGTGCAGCAGCAAAGCGGTGAACGCGGGCCGAGAATCGCCATCGACACCGCGCTGCCGCAGCCGAACCGCCTGGCCGTCCTGCCTCTCGACGATATGAGCCCTGGCTCCGACGACGCCTACGTCGCTGACGGGCTGACCGACGAACTCATCGGCCGCCTGTCCACGCTGGGAGGGCTCCGTGTGATCGCGCGTAGCTCCGTCCTCCCGTATCGGGACACTGACAAAGGCGTCGGGCAGATCGGGCGCGAGTTGAACGTCGGGACGATTCTCGAAGGGAACATCCGCAAAGAGGAAAGCCAGGTGCGTATCACCCTGCGCCTCGTCGACGCCCAGCGTGAAGAGCTATTGTGGACGCAGCAGTACGAGGCCGCCATGGACGACGTGCTGTCGATCCAGCGTGAGGCGGCCCAGCAAGTCATCAAGGCGCTAGAGGTCAACGTGCTGGAGAGCGAACAGCAGCATCTCCTCGCCCGGAGCACGGACAATCCCGAGGCCTTCCGGCTCTACCTGAAGGGCCGCTACTTCTGGAATAAGCGCGACGCTGCCTCCTTTCGGCAGGCACGACGGTACTTTCAGCAGGCGCTCGATGCCGACCCCACATATGCCCAGGCCTGGGCCGGTCTCGCTGACACCTACAATATGCTGGCCAGCGTCGACGCGGTGGCCCCCGATCACACCATGCAGCTGGCCCGAGCCGCCGCCGAAAGGGCCCTGACGTTCGATGCCGACCTGGCCGAGGCGCACGCTGCCCTGGGTACGATCCTGATGAGCTTCTACTGGGAGTGGGACGCGGCAGGCGAGCATCTGCGGCAGGCCGTCACCCTCGACCCGAGCTATGCCCTGGCGCATCAGCAGTACGCGCAGTACCTGGCCGTCGCTGAGCGGTTCGACGCGGCAGTCCGAGAGGCTCGGCAGGCGCAGGAGTTGGACCCCCTCTCCCTCTATGCGCGCGCCAACACCGGATGGATCTTATATCTCGCAGGCCGACATGGCGCGGCCGCCGAACACCTTCGCCAGACGATCAGCCTGGATCCTGAGTTTGGCCTGGCGCACCTGAACCTCGGGCTGGTGTATCTGTCCACAGACGACGTGCCCGCTGCGACGGAGGCGTTCGAGACGCTGCGTGCGTTGTGGGGTAACACGCCCACGGTACTGGGCCTTCTCGGTCATGCCTATGCCCGCGCAGGACGTAGCACATCGGCACGTCAGATGTTGTACGAACTTAAGGGCGAGCAACAGACGCGCACGCCCTTCCACGAGGCCATTCTCCATATCGGGCTGGATGAGCATGATGAGGCGCTGAGCGCATTAGAGGAGGCGATTGAACGACGCGCCGGGCTCGTCATGTACCTCGGCGTCGAGCCTCTCATGGATCCGCTCCGGTCCGATCCCCGGTTCGAGGCGCTGCTGGATACCATAGGGCGACCGGCCAAAAAATAGAACTCATCTTGCACCTCTCGCGCTAGTCTTGCGCAGGTACGTGTGAAAGGGAGTCATGCAGCCAGCATGCTTCGCCGCCACAGCACTTCGAACCTGCCAGCGAGGCTCGTCATGCACCCATCCGACGTCGTCTATCAGGAAGCGTCGATGACGTATTATGCGCTGTTGCATCGTCTTGAGGTCATGGGCGACGCCGCGGCAGCGCTGATACCGCTTGCCTTCTTGCTCGGGGGAGCCATCGCGGCTCTATGGCACGTGGTCGCGCTCCTCCGCCTGAGCAGCCACTTTCTCCGCTGGCAGACTGTGCTGAGGAGCAGCGGCGTACTGTTGCTGGTCGGACTCGTCCCCCTCGCGGGCACCTCAGCCGCAGCGGCCGCTGGCGCACCTGCTGCCCAGACAGTGGATCGAACGGACGGATCGGACCGGGACGCCGTGCCGCAGACGGAAATCAACAAGCAACTCATCCTCCGCTTCTACGAAGAGGCGTGGCACAACGACCGGTACGCCTTCGCCGATCAGGTCTTCGCCGCCGACTACATCCGGCACGACAACAGCGCTCCCGCCCAGGCAGGCAACGCGCCGCTTCAGAGCGCCGTCGCTCGGCGGGTTAAGGCTATCCTCCCCGACTTTCGGTACCGGTACGACGCCGTCCTCGCCGAGGGCGACCTCGTCGCCGTGCGGTGGACGGCGACCGGCACGCCGGTCGGGTGGCCAGCTGCGGTACGGCGGCTGGTAGGCAAGAGCGGGCCGATCGTGATGACCGGCGTCAACACGTACCGCCTCCGGGGCGGGCAGGTCGTGGAGATCTGGAACAACCGGGACGACCTCACGCGATTTCGGGAGTCGGGCCTGCTCCGGTGGTACGTAGTCGGCGGCTTCCTCGCGGGGGTGCTCGTCGCCTTGCTCGGCGCCTGGGGCGTCCGTCGCTGGCGCACCGCCCGGCGACCCCGGCAGCAGATGAGCGCGGCCTGAAGAGCCTCGCCTCCGTCGGCGCCAGAGCACCTCACGCCACCTTTTCGACGAAAAAACCCTTCAACCAGGGATATAGTACGATGCGGCTTGCCCCTCCGTGCCCGAGACTACGCTGGTACAGGTACAGCCTTCATGCACGGGAGCCTCTTCCACGCACAAGCCAATACGGTCTGCCATGAACGCACGACACGCCTCCCTACTGCTTCTCTTTTTCCTCGCTTTCTGCGCCGAATCGCGCGCGCAAGCGCCGACCCTTCTCCACGCTGAGGGGCTAACCGCCCCCATCGGCATCGAGATCGACGACCAGGGGCGCCTGTGGGTGGCCGAGCAAGGCACGGCCCGCGACGACAGCCGCATCTCGGTCGTGACGCCGGACGGGCAGGTGTATCCGTTTCTGGAAGGATTGCCCTCCGAAACGAATGCTACGGGCGAGGTTACCGGCACCAATCATCCCTACTTCGACGACGACGGCAACCTGATGATCGTACAGGGCGAGGGCACCGATCCGCTGTCGGCGTCGCTCCTCCTGGTCGACACGACAGGGTTCGCGCCCGGGGATGCGCCGTTGAGCCCCGGCGACATACACACCGCTCACGACATCGGCGGATTCGTGCTAGACCAGGGATTCGCGGAGACGAACCCCTACACGCTCGTGCCTGGCCCGG
>JAAAOL010000359.1 GCA_009908885.1 Bacteroidota bacterium
AACTTGACGCCGGTCGTGACGACCTGCTGGCGCACGTTGAAATGCGTCACCCGCTCGGTCTCGGACATCATCGAGCCCGTATCCGGCTTGTAGATGAGGGCATCCGTGTAGTGGGACTCCTCGTCGTACTGTATCTCTTCCTCGAAGCTGCGATCATCGATGATGTGCAGCACTTCCTTTTCCGGCGGCTTCGCGGTGTCCACCGCGCTGGTGTGCTCCGAGAAGTGAAAGTAGATGCCCTCGTACTCCATCAGCCGACGGATGAAGTTTAGATCCGTCTCTTTGTACTGAATGCAGAACTCTCGCTTCTGGTACGTCGCGTTGGTCTGGATGATGAAGTCGTCCTTGTCGACGAATCCGTTGTCCTCCAGCACCTTCTTGAGGATCTCCGGCACCGTCATGTCCGGAAAGACGCGGCTGCGGTGGTTGACGGACAGCTTCCAGAGGCGCGGGACGAGCGTGGCGCGGTAGTGCGTCCACTTGGTCCCCTGGTGCAGTTGCTCCATGTCGATGATCAGCCCGTGGTACCACTTGGCGTGGTCGCCCCGGCGGACCTTGAGCCCGGCCTCGTGGCCGACGATGTCGTCGAAGGGGACTTCCGCATTCTCGCAGACGAGCTTCAGATGGAACCGGTACAGGTCCGAGATCGCCTCCTCGCCCTCGAAGTTCGCCACATACAGCGGCGTCTCGCCCTCGGCTCCCTCGATCGTATTGGCCGTCCAGAGTTCGAAGTCCAGGTTCTTCGTGATGACGGTGGTCTGCGGCATGATCGTCGGACGGAAAGATCTGACAGGTAGTGGATGGCGTGCAGGCGCTCCATGCTATAATGCGCAAAAGCAGACGCGGGCGGACCGGCGCCACCACGACACGGTGAACGCGAAGTATACGCGAAAATTCTATCGCGGTCTAGCGGCGCCCCGCATTTCCACGTGGGCCCGGAAAGCATGGGCGGACCGATCGGCAGGACGCCTTGATCGTCCTGCAGGGCCGCAGGCCGATACGATCGGGGGGACGGCGGATGGAGGTCTTTCGCCTCCCCGTCAAGACGACCGCACCGGGGGTGCCGTCGACCCCGAAATACTGCGACGCCGCCGCGTGTCCTGCGTCAGGGCGCAGCCCTGCTCGTAAGGCTTCTCGCTGCTCCCGAACGTGGTATGTTAACTATAACGTTATGCAAGCAGGATCGCCACTTTCATTTCAGCGCGCTTCGGTGTGGATTTCGAGTCGCGCCAGCTTCAGAAAGATCGTCTCGATATCGTCCTCCGTCTGCACCTCGTCGACCGGATAGGGCGCGCGCCATACCTGGTAGAAGACGCCGTCGTCCGGGAGGAACACGAGGGTATCCAGCACGGACGGTACCGTCACCTCCTGGACGGCGGGCAGCAACTCTTCCAGCGTCCGCGTCGGGTGCTCCTCCATCAACACGTCCAGCTCGTCGAATCGCGGCGTCTCGTCGTACATGCCCAGCTGCACCGTCGGCGCCAGCCCCGGCAACCGGAAGCTCCGGTACCCGTCCGGCGTGACGTTCATCAGCTCGACCTCTTCGTCCCCGTTCAGGTAGCCTGGCACCTGCAAATCGGGGTGGGCGCTGTTGAAAAAATCCAGCTCGAAGTCGGCGGCGACGCCCAGGAGCGGATGCGGCTGCTCCATGCCCTCCTCCGTGCCCGCGAATCCGGCCCGTGGCTCCCAGCTCGGGCTGATGCAGCCAAACCCCGCTGGCGTGGGCTCGTCATCCCAGGAGTCGATGGGGTCGGCAGGGTCCTCCAGGTTGGGAAGATAGACCTCGTTGACAGAGTCTTTATCCTTCTCGCCGATGTAGCCGCGCCCGATGTGATTCTGGTGGCAGAACGAGCCCGCCGTGCGGTCGAAGCCGCCGAAGGCGCGCTCATAGATCAGCGGCATCGTCTGGAACGGCTCCGGGTCGCTCTTTACGGGCACCATGACGAGGCGGCTGGGAAAGAGCCACTGGCGGTCGCCAAAGACGCGGATGACTTTCCGCGTGGCCCCGACGCGGAGGGCGACGTCCACGGACGTCGCCGGGCGTCCCTGGGGCGCATAGGCCGTCCCGGCCAGCACGACGTCGGCGCGGGGCTTGAACGGCACAGCGTCCGACTCCGTCCGGATGCTGCCCTTGTCGTTTCCGTCGTAGTACGTCTCCGCCGTCGTGATGGGCAGCTGCTCCTCGGCCAGCGACACCGGCTCCCCGGACCCCTCGGGAATGGTAAAGGTCGCCTTCAGCACGATGCTGATGCACGGCTGCCGGTCGGGTCCGAGCCCGAAGGCAAAACCGTGCTGCAAGGGCGTGTCGTTGAGGACATCCATAAGGTTACGACGGCGAAGGGATCGAGGATAGCGCGTCATCGACCCGGCGTTGCCGCTCGTCGGCGTCGATGGCTGTGCGGTACAGCGGCGTCGGGGACATCTCGGGGGCGCGCACGCTCGGGCCATGTTTAGGGGTCGACGCCTCCGGCATCCGAGCATGGTTCATGTCACACTCCCGCGTATCGAAGGCGTCCACCTCGGCCCAGTAGAAGTCCGCGCCATAGAAATCGCACTCGCCCGCCTGGCCGTCGGAAAGGTCGGCGCCGACGAAGTTTGCCATCGAGAAATCCGAGCCGAACAGTTTCACCTGCCGCAGGTCAGCATGCTCGAATGTGGCGCTGTCGGCCTTGACGTCGAGGAAGGTGGCCCCGAGGAACGTCGCCCGGCTGAAGGTGCCGCCCGCGAGCTGCACCCCGTCGAGCTTGCATCCCGAGAAGTCGGCCCGCAGTGCGTAGGTGTTGATGAGCTTGGCGTCGTTCAGGATCGCGGACGCGGCGACGGTGTCTTCCAGGATCGCCCCCGACAGGACGGCACCGGTGCAATCCGTCTCGATCAGGCAGGCTCGTTCGAGGTTGGACGTCTGCAGATCCGCCTCCACGAAGGACGCCTGGACGAGCGTCGCTTCCGCCAGCATCGTCGTCTGTAGCGTGGCCCGGTCGAAGGTGGCCTTCGTAAGGATGGCCTTCGTCAGCACGCTTTCGTTCAGGGTGGCTTCGGTGGCATCACACGCGGTAAGGTCGGCCTCTTCCAGCAGGCTGGTCAGGAGGGTACTGTTGCGCAGCGTCGCCTCGCGCAGGGTGGCGCCGCTCAGATCGCTCTCTTCGATCCGCGCACCATCCAGCGTGGCCCGCTCCAGCACGATGCGCACCAGGATCGACCCGTTGATCGCTGCATCCGACAGATCTGCCCCCGTCAGGTCCGCCTCGGTCAGGTCGGATTCGGTGATCTGCACGCCCCGCAGCGTGGCGTGTTGGAGATTGGCGCCCTGGAGATCCACGCCGACCAGCTCCGCGCCGGACAGATGGGCGCCGGACAGGTCCGCCCCACGGAGATCGACGCCGTCGAGCGTCTGCCCGCTCAGGTCGATGCCTGAAAGGCTAGCGCCGGGCTCCAGCTGCGGACCCGCACCATTCGATACGTCGGAGGGCGAGGGCATGACTAGATCATCGGGCGAGGCGAGGGGCGTGCGAAGAGGCGGAGCACGTCGTCAGGAGTGACGCCGCCCCGCCGAAACAGCATCGTCGTGCGGCGCAGCCGGGAGGCGATGTGGCGCTCGGGCCAGACGAGTGGATTCAAACGACCTTCCCGGTGCGTCCCGGTAATCAGGGGATCGAAGCCGCCCCGCCGGTCCGAACGTGCGTGCAGCGATTCATCCCTCAGCATGCGAGCGCTCGGACGATCCATAAAGGGTTGCTGCAGGAAGAATGAGCGCAGGAGCGGCATGCCGCGGACCGCGCGAGGGCCCGGGATCGCCGCCAGGTCGAGGCCTACGACCGTTCCGGTGGACCACCGTCGGTGCAGGTCCCTGTCGTAGAGGTCCCGCCCTTCGTCGAGGAGAGCGTCCGGGCCCTCCACGCAGGTATACAGGATGTGTTCTCGAAGACTGTCCCCTTCGCGATGCAGCAGATCATCCTGCACCAGCACGGGAATGTGGAGCCCGTCCATCCGGACAAACAGCACGATGCGGTGGGAGGCCTGCGCGACGACCAGCACACTGTCCGCTGGCTCGTCCGGCGAAATTGAGGAAGCGTCCTCCCCTGCCCGGGTGCCGAGCACGGTCTCGCGAGGCGCATCATCTTCATTGAACGCGATGCGCTCGGTCTCCCCGGACGCATGGCGAATCACGGTTTCCTGAAGCCGATCCAGCGCGTCATAGCTGAACTCTATACGCTCCGGCCCCGAGAGCCCCGTCAGTCGGTCTGCGCCATCGTAGGTCAGATCGTACGAGCCGCCGTTCGCCATCTGCACAGCTACCGGGCGGCCGCGCGCGTCCCGGCGGAGGCCGACGTGCCCCCCGGCGTCTGCTTCGATGCCCGTCAGATGTCCGTCACGATCATGGGTGAACGCCACGCTCGACTCCCCCAGGTCGATCGCCGCCAGGTTGCCGTCGGCGTCGTAGTCGGCGAAGAGCGTCTCCTCCGCCTCCAGCACCAGGAATTCACCCGACGGGCCGTACGTGAGGGTCTGCTCGGTGCCATCGGGGCGGACGACCGCTTCCAGCTCACCCAGCGGCGTGTAAGTGTGCCGGTGCGTTCCCGTCCCGTTCTCGACGATGATGTGCTCGTCCCGGTGCTGGAAGGTCGTCGTGGCGCCGTCCGGGGCGACCAGCCGCGTCAACCATCCTCGCTCATCGTACGACAGTTCGAGGGGCTGTTTTCGCGCGTTCGCGGCGCCGACGAGGCGTCCCTCTCGGTCATACTGGAACGTCCACCGCTGCTCGTCCGGGCCGAGGTATTGCTGGAGCCGCCCGAAGGCGTCGTACTGCCGCCGGGTCTCCCGATCCTCCGAGTCGACCATGCCGGTCAGCTGGCCCTCGGCGGTGTAGGAAAATTCGACCGCATAGCTTCCGTCCACGTCCACTTTCGTCAGCCGCCCTTCCGGGTCGTACGTCCGCCGGAGCATTCGCCCGAGTCCATCCTTGCGCTCGAACTCGCGACCGAAGACGTCGACCTGCGCGGTGTATCGCAGCCCGTGCTCGTCCTCGACGGTAATCCCCTCGGACCGCAACTTCCGCTGCACCTGGCGGCCTTCCGGACTCGTGATC
>JAAAOL010000397.1 GCA_009908885.1 Bacteroidota bacterium
GTCCTCGTCGTTGTCGAGGCCGTCGCTGGAACGGGCCGGACTCTCCAGGAAGGCGAAGCCCGTATAGCCGAGCTGGTAGGTGCCGCCCGTGATGCGCGTGCCGATACCGTCCTGGTCCCAGCCGTACGCGACGTCCTGCTGCGGATCGAAGGCGGCATTCTCATCGCCCTCCTCCGCCCCGAGGCCGTAGTCGATGATCTGAGAGAAGTAGAGCGCGTCGTGAAACGTGTTGCCCACGTTGGCGATGCGGTAGAGCAGGAACATGGTGTCCTCTGACAGGATGTTGGCCCACTGCAGGATGCGCACCTGCACCTGCAGCCCGAGCCCGCCCATGGTCGAGTCGGCCGGGTCCGGGTAGAAGACGCCGAAGGGGCTGTTCGGCTCGCCGGTGAAGGGGTCGATGGCGTACTCCTGGTCAGCGTGGTCGTCCATCACGTAGTAGCTCTCCAGGTCGGCGTTGCGGATGCCCTTGCCGAAGAGGCCGTTCCAGGCGGCCACCTCGGGATCGCCGTCCACGTCGTCGTTGCGCCAGCCGGGATCGTCCGGGTTGCTCAGCTTATCCGGCCAGAAGGCGGGCCACGACGTCGGGTCGTCGGAGAGCGCCGGGGTCGGGTTGCGCTGGCCGGTGATCGGGTCGAGGCGGTTCGGGTTGTTGAAGCCGCGCAGGGGCAGCCACCCCCAGACGCCCGCCCGCGGCCCGACGCGCCGTCCCGCGTCGCGGTAGTTGATGATGACCGGGTTGAGCAGCGTGTCGCTCGATGCGATGCCCCACTTGGCGCGCTCGCCCGGCACGATGCCGGAGACCACGACACCCACGCCGTCGATGTGACGCCCGCCTACGCCGCGTGGCCAGACGCCCCAGGGGCGATCGTCGAAGCGCGACAGCTCACCATGGTTGCGGAAGTTGGTCTCGATGAGGTTGCCGTCGAGGATGCCGCGCGAGACGGCCTGCGACGAGCCCCGGTAGTCGGGCGGGATCTCGCGCTCCTGCGCCTGGCTCGGCAGGGCGCACACCATCAGCACGACCAGGACAGCGGTTAGTCTCGTCATGGCTCGGCGAAAGGAAGTCGGACACATCATGAGTTCTGCCCTTGCGGACTGCATTAGAAGCTAAAGCGGAGGCCGACGTTGACGCGGCGAGGCGCTCCAAAGAAGCGCGGGTTGTTGAAGAAGTCGTCGATCGTGTTGACGCCGCCGACGACGGTGCCGCTACGCACGAAGCGCTCCTTCTCCAGCGACTCGGTCGCCAGCCCCGTGTCGTTGTAGACCTGCGCCTGGATCAGCTCGTCGAACAGGTTGGTGACCTGGAAGAACAGGCGCGCGTCGTACGGGATGAAGGGCGGCCGGTAGAGCATCCGGAGGTCGGAGATGAAGTAGGTCGGCTTCGTGTCGTCATTCTTGATGAGCGACCGGATGTCGTTGCGGATCGTCGTGTAGGGCGTCCCGCTCTCCAGCCGGTTGATAAAGGTCAGCTCGAACTTGTCGCTCGGCGCCAGCGTGATCGTGTTGTTGAGCACGTGGCGACGGTCCCAGTTGAGGCGCACCAGGTTGACGATCTCTTCCTCGCCGCTCTGGAAGCGGGCGAACGTCTCGCCCGGATCGGAGGCCGTACCCTCGGCGAACTGAAGCGTGTAATCCACCGTCCACGAGACGAGGCCCACGCGCCGCTGGAAGGCCGAGAAGGTGATGCCGCGCACCGTGCCCACGTCCGTGTTGATCCAGCGCACCGCCAGGTTGCCCTGCGGCGTCCGCAGGATCTCCTGTCCCGTCAGGTTGCGGATGTCCTTCGAGAAGACGGTGACTTCCAGCCCCAGGCTCTCGGTGATGGCCTGCTGCAGGCCCAGCTCGAAGGTGAGCGTCCGCTCGGGCTCCAGGTTAGGATTGCCGAAGAAGGCGTTGCCGCCGCCCACCGTCGCCTCGAACTCGGGGTTGGTGTAGAGCAAGTCGAAGCGGGGCGTCTGGAAGAAGAGGCCCGCCGAGAAGCGCAGCACGCCCGTCGCCGAGATGGGGAAGGCGATGCCGAGGCGCGGGCTCAGCTGCAGCTTGGTCTCCGCCGGGGTGCGGTTCGAGAGCGAGTCGCCCGGCTCCGGCGTCGCGAGGTTGGGGATGACCTCGGCCTGCCCCTGCGTCCAGTCGATCGGGATCTCATAGTCGGGCTCGAACAGGTCGAAGCGGAGCCCGGCGTTCACGATCAGGTTCTGGAATTCCATCTTGTCCTGCACGTAGGCGGACAGCTCGTAGGGATTGGCCGCCAGCGCGTTGTCGTCCAGCGGGTTGGTCGAGACGCGCGCCTCGAAGTTGGTCCGCTCGGACACCTCGATGCCGAAGACGCGGTTGTCCAGCCGGTGCAATCGCGCCTGCACGCCTGCCTTCACGAGGTGCGTGCGCGTGACCTGCGAGGTGACGTCGGCCTGCAGGGTGTGCGTCTGCGTCAGATTATCGACCGTGAACAGGTCGTTGCCGCCCACCTGGTAGGCGTTGGTCCCGGCCAGCGAGCCGAGGCGCGGCGAGACGTAATCGCCCGCCTCCAGGTTCTCGAACAGGCGCGACTCGAAGCGGTCGTCCAGGAAGCTGTAACTGGCCGTCACGAACGTGTTGGTGCCCAGCGTGTAGCGCAGGCCCAGGATGTGGGTCTGGCTCAGGCTGATGTCTTCGTTCGTCCCTTCCGGCACGTACTTGCGGAAGTGCAGGTACTGCCGCCCTTCGCCGCGCTGAAGGAACAGGTTGTAGTCCAGCCGCAGCCGCCCGGTGGGCCGGTAGACGAGGGACCCGTTGAGTGAGACGCGCTCGCCACCGTCGAGCGGGACGAAGTCCTGGTCACCGGTCGATTCGAGGACGTACTCTTCTGGGTTGCCCGCGTTGAGGCGCTGCGACGAGTCGGACGGGGCGAAGACGCGCCGCCCGAAGCGGAAGCCTTCGTCCTGCAGGTAGCGCGCCGAGGCCCGGAAGCCGAGCTTGTCGCGCAGGATCGGGCCGCCGAGGCTGAACTGCACGTCCGCCTGGTTGGGAAATGGCGCGGCCTCGTAGTACGGGATGTCCTTGTTCTCGAAGTCGTCGATGGTGAGGCCGTTGCCCGCCTCCGCCTCGCGCTCGACGAACTCCAGCTCGCGCTCCGATGCGATGGCGCCGACGTAGGCCTGCCCCGACGCCTGCCACTGCTGCGGCACGTCCTTGGTCGTGATGTTGACCACGCCCGAGAGCGCCTGGCCGTACTCGGCGTTGAACACCCCGGAGATGACCTCCAGGTTTTCGACCATGTTCTGCTCCACCTCGAACGCCGCCTCTTTGGTGAACGCGTTGTTGATGGGCACGCCGTTGACGAGGTAGGCGACCTCCGAGAGGCGCCCGCCGCGGAAGTGGCCGTCCACGACGCCCGCCTGCAGGTTGATGGCCTCGCCGATGTTGGTCACGGGAAGCGCCTGCAGCTGCTCGCTGTCCACGTTGGCCGTCGTCGTCGTCCGGTCGGCCTGCACGATGGGCCGCTCGGCCACCACGGTGATCTCTTCGCCCTCGATCACCTGTTCCTGCATCTCCACGTCGATGGTGGTCGTCTTGCCGGGGTCCACCTTCACGTTCTGCACGCGCACTTCGGTAAAGCCGATGTAGCGGAAGAGCAGCGTGTACGTCCCGGGACGCAGCCCCACGATGTTGTAGTACCCGTCGATGCTCGTCGCCGCGCCCTGCGCGGAGCCGTCCACCAGCACGTTGACGCCGATGAGCGGCTCGCCGCTGCGGTCGTCGGTAACGGTTCCGGCCACCTTCCCGGTCGACTGGGCCTGCACGGGGATCGCGCACAGGCCGAGCGCGAGCAGTAGGGGCAGTACGAAGCGCAATCCTGCCGTCGTGTGTGTCATGAGCTCTGAAAACCTGATAACGATGTCTTGCATCGCGCACCCGGACCTGCCGGGAGCCCCGAAGGACCCCCGGCAGGCCGACTACGCTCTCGTGGCGGCTGCTACTTGAGCAGCACCATCTGCCGCACTGACCGGTAGGCCCCGGCCTCAATGCGATAGAAGTAGACGCCGGAGGTGAGGGCCGTCGCGTCGAAGTCGACGCGATGCGTTCCGGCCGTCATGCGCTGCCCGTCGACGAGCGTCGCCACCCGCTGGCCGAGCGCGTTGTAGACCGACAGTTGCACGTCCACCGGCTCCTGCAGCGTGAAGGCGATCGTGGTCGATGGGTTGAACGGATTCGGATAGTTCTGCCCCAGGGCAAAACCCTCGGGCACGTCCCCCGTCTCCGTGCTCACGCCCACGTCGGGACCGGCAAAGGCCGTGGCCGGCCACTGCGCCGCCGAGGCAAACCAGCCCGGGTTGGCGAAGTTGACGTTCACGTACTCGCTGTTGACGACCGACGTGCGCGTGCCGAAGCCGCCCGTACCGTCCTGCTCGTCATACGCAAAAATGAGCGGATGGTAGATGACCTCCGTCGGCTCCGGCTGCGTGAAGGTCACCGGCTCCTCCTCCGTGCCCAGGTCCGACATCAGGAAGGCCGCCAGGATCTCGTAGCCGATCCGGTTGCCGCTGCCGTCCTCCTTGTAGGCGAAGAGCGGCGTCGAGAACAGGTCGGAGTCGGCAGCGGACGGCCAGACCGTCACGTTGCCGCTCTCGTCGACGACCGGCTGGAAGTTAAGCGTCACGTCCCCCTCTTCGATGCCGCTGTGAGGCGACCCGATGGGAAACGCCACGGGATAGGTCCCGAAGAACAGACCAATACGGTCGAAGAGGAACGGCTCGGACGAGGACGGTGCGCCCTCGCCGTTGTCAGCATCGAAGAAGATGGCGTCGTCCGTCACGTCGGCGTAGACCATGATGATGGTCTCGTCCGGCGCTTCGGGGTCGGGCGCCCAGGCCATGTAGATGTCAACGGTAAGGTCCTCCGGCTCCGTGATGGCGTTGTCGCCCTCGGTGTCGGCCGCAGTGCCTTCATCCGGCCCCATGCGGAACGGCACCTTGTCCTCCAGTTCGAGGAAGTCCGCCGAAAGCACCTGTTCGGTGAAAGCCTGGAACAGCCCATCCACCTCGTCGGCACTCATCTGGTAGACGTAGCCCTGCGGAGGTG
>JAAAOL010000485.1 GCA_009908885.1 Bacteroidota bacterium
ATCGGACAGACGGGGGAGAGGTTAGGCCGGGGTGAGTGCTTCGGCTTCGGCAGCAGGCGGGGCGGCCCGTTCCACGATGCGCTCGGCGTGGGAGACGGCCTCGTGCACTTCCAGGCAGAAGTGCCGGGCTCCGATCAGGTCGACCAGCCCGGCCTTCCTCAGCCGATCCATCACCGGTCCTTTGACGCCTGCCACATAAAACGCGATGCCATCGCGGTGCAGGTCTTCTACGACCTCCTTCAGCGCGTGCGCCGCCGAGGCGTCGATGCGGTTGACGGGGTAGGCATCCAGCACCACGGCGCGCAGGTGCGGGTGGCTGGCGCGGACCTTGTCGAGCTGCTCCTTGAAGAACGTCACGTTGGCGAAGTAGAGCGAGGCGTCCATACGCAGCACCACCACGTCGGTCGAGGTCAGCGCCTCCGGATTGCGTTCGATGTTGCGGTACGTGCGGGAGTCGGGCAGGCGGCCCATGATGGCCGTGTGCGGGCGCGTGCTCTGATGGATCACCACGATGAGCGACGCGATGACGCCGACCAGGATGCCCTCCTCGATGCCGAGGCCCAGCGTGGCCGCGAAGGTCAGCATCATGAGGGCGAAGTCTTTGCGGTCCACGCGCCACAGAAACAGCGCCTCCTTCCACTCGATGAGGCCGAAGACGGCGACCATGACGATGGCGGCCAGCACGGCCTTGGGCAGCGCGTAGAAGAGCGGCGTCAGGAAGAGCAGCGTGAGGGCGATGACGCCCGCGCTCACGAGCGAGGCGACCGTCGTCGTGGCGCCCGCCTGCGCGTTCACCGCCGTCCGTGAGAAGCCGCCCGTCGTCGGGTACGCCCGGAAGAGCGCGCCCACCAGGTTCGCCAGGCCCAGACCGATGAGTTCCTGGTTGGCGTCCACCTCGTAGCGGTTGCGCGAGGCATATACCTTGGCCACGGCGATGGACTCCATGAAGCCCACCAGCGCGATGGTGAGCGCCGTCGGCAGCAGGTCCTGCAGGTTCGTCCAGGTGACGTCCGGCATCGTCGGGGCGGGCAGCCCGCGCGGCACATCGCCCACGATGGCCACGCCCGTCGCCTCCAGACCGCCCAGCCATACGACCAGCGTGCCCAGCACGACCACGAAGAGGGCCCCCGGCAGCGCCTTGTTCCACCGCCGCACGCCGATCAGCAGCGCAATGCTCGCTACGCCGATGGCCAGCGTCCAGAGGTGCACCTCACCCGCCTGCTGGAGCGCCGCCCACAGGATCTCGTGGATGTAGTTGGAGCGCGCGATCTCGACGCCGAGCAGGTGCTTCAGCTGGCTCAGCCCGATGATGAGGGCCGCCGCCGAGGTAAAGCCGCTCAGCACCGGGTGGGACAGAAAGTTGACCAGAAACCCAAAGCGTGCCACGCCCAGACCGAACTGAATCGCGCCGACCATGAGCGAGAGCAGCAGGGCCAACCCGATGTATAGCTCCATGTCGCCGCCCGCCAGGGGCGCTACCCCCGCCGCCACCAGCAACGACACCATCGCCACCGGTCCGACGGCGAGCTGCCGCGACGTGCCGAAGAGGGCGTAGATGATCAGCGGGACGAGCGAGGCATACAGGCCGTAGATGGGCGGCAGGCCCGCGATGAGGGCGTAGGCCATCCCCTGCGGGATCAGCATCACGCCGACGGTCAGCCCAGCGACGAGGTCGCCCTGCAGGTCATCGCGCCGGTACTGCGGACCCCATTCGAGCGGTGGGAAGAGGCGCTTGAGCAGGTTCATGAAACGGGTGAATCTATCGAAAACGGAAAGTCAGAAAGGGACGACGCGCGCGCTGGTCGGCACCATCACCGCGACTGGAAAGGGAGTACGTAGTGCGCTACGTGGACGTAGCAATGGACCGCACGGAGCGGCATCTTCACGCATCACGCACTACGCATCACGCGAAAGCACGCCTCCGCCGCAGCCGTCGGCAGAACGACTGCGGCGGGACGGGCGGATTCGTTAGGCCGTGGCGGTGGCGGCCTCCGTCTCCTTGTAGCTGCCGAACAGGTCATCCACGTCGACCACGTCGTAGCCGTAGCGCTCCAGGAGCGACGCTGCGGCGGCCGAGCGCCCGCCACTGTTGCAGTGGACCATCACCGGCTTGTCCTTCGGCACCTCGTTGCGGCGGAGGTAGAGCCGCGTGTGGGCCACGTTCTGGGCGCCGGGGATGTGGCGGACGTCGTACTCGGACTTGCCGCGTACGTCCAGCACGTGGGCCTCGCCCGCGATGCGGCGGCGCTCCAGCTCCTTCATGTCGATGACCTCGGTGGTCGCCAGCTCGCCGCCCTGCTCGGCGTAGGCCGCCAGCGTGTCCGGCGTGGCGTAGCCCTGGATGTCGTCCAGGCCGATGCGGATCAGGTCGCGCACGGCCTCGTCCAGCCGGTTGTCTTCCACGATCAGGACCATCGGCGTGTCCTCGTCCACGTAGGAGCCCGCGATGGTGTTGAACTGGTAGTCCAGCTCCGTGAGGATCGAGCCGGGCAGGTGGCCTTCGAAGAAGAGGTCCCGCTCACGCGTGTCCAGTACGGCCACGTCCATGTCGTTGGCCAGCGCGCCCAACTCGTCCACCCCGAGGCGCGTCGGCTGGGGCACGCCGCCCAGCACCGGCGGGCCGATCTTGTTGTCGCGCTTCATGCGGGCGAAGTACATCGGCGGCTCCGGTTGGCCTTCCAGGATGAAATCGACGAAGTTTTGCTCGCTGGAGGCCGCCAGGATCGACGCGTTGTTGCGCAGCTCATAGCCGACGGTCGAGAGCGGGACGTCGCCCAGGGCCTTGCCGCAGGCGCTCCCGGCGCCGTGGGCGGGCCACACCTGCACGTACTCCGGCAGGTCCTTGAACCGCTGCACCGTCTCGTAGAGCGTGCGCGCGCTCGGCTCCATGGCGCCCACCTGTCCGGCGGCGGACTCCAGCAGGTCCGGGCGGCCCAGGTCGCCCACGAACACGAAGTCGCCCGTGGCGATGGCGATAGGCTCCTCGGCGCCGCTGCCGCGGTCGTAGATGAGGTAGCTCATGTGCTCGGGCGTATGGCCCGGCGTGTGGATGGACTCGAACTCGATGTTGCCCACCATGAACGTGTCGCCGTCGTTCAGCAGCACGTAGTCATAGTCGGAGTCGACGAGCCACTCGTACTTCCAATCCGCGTCGCCTTCGTCAGAGGCGTAGACTGTCAGGCCGCGCTCGGCCAGCTCGCGCATGCCGCTGATGTAGTCGGCGTGGATGTGCGTGTCCACGGCGGCGACCAGCTTCAGGTCCTTCTTCGCGGCCAGCTCGAAGTACTGGTCCACGTCGCGCTCAGGGTCGATGATGATGGCCTCGCCCGTGGCCGGGCAGCCGACGAGGTAGGCATACTGCGCGAGCTTGGGGTCGAAGATCTGGCGTACTAGCATGAGGGTCCTCTTGGATCTAGGTGAGTGAGTGCGGAGGTCGGGTTCGTGTTAGCATGACCTGTCATTACATGTCGGAGCGCATGAAATCATCGTAGGCAAACCAGCGATGAAAAGCTGACAGGTGAGGTTCGGTCGACGGTGTAGGGGATTGCCCTACGCGTCGGGCGTAGGTCAGTGCGGCAGTTTCGGGCGCAGGTGGCCATAGGCCCAGGCGCCGCCGATGGCGCTCAGCAGGGCCACGACCATCACGGTCACGCCGCTGCCGATGAGGGCATAGAGCGGGCCGGGGCAAGCGCCCAGGAGCGCCCAGCCGAGGCCGAAGATGGTGCCGCCGATGAGCTGGCTATACCCGCGCACCCACTCCTTCTCCTTGATGGAGATGGGTTCGCCGTGGATATCGCGGATGTCGAAGCGCTTGATGAGGGCCACCGAGAGCGCCGCCACGACGATGGCGCTGCCGATGATGCCGTACATGTGGAAGCTCTGGAAGCGGAACATCTCCTGAATGCGGAACCAGGAGACGACCTCGCTCTGGACGAGCACGATGCCGAAGTAGGTGCCGATCAGGAGGTAGGTGAGCAGGCCCGTCAGCCGGGTGTCGCGCTGGTCGCCCAGCGTCGCCGTGCTGGTGCCCGCATCGCGGGAGAGGGTGGATGGAGGTTGCTGGCTCATAATCTATGGGGTATGCAGTCTGGGCAGTCGATAAAAGCAGGTCGGGCCGGGGGCTTACAACAGCAGCGGCAGGATCAGGTAGGTCACCGTCAGGCCGCCGATGAAGAAGCCGATCACGGCGATCAGGGACGACTTCTGAAACGTCGCCATGCCCATGATGGCGTGGCCGGACGTGCAGCCGCCCGCGTACCGCGCCCCGAAGCCGAGCAGAAAGCCGCCCAGCACGATGATGATGAGACCGGGCACGGAGGTCAGACTGGACCAGCTGAACACGTCGTCCGGCACCAGGCCGTTGAAGTCCTGGATGCCCAGCGCCGCGAGGTCGGCCTGCGTGGCCTGCGAGATGGCGATGGGGTCCGGGTTGGCGAACAGCGTCCCGGCGATGACGCCGCCGATCAGGACGCCGAGGGCGAACGTCATATTCCACAGCCCTTGCTTTTTCCAGTCGTACTGAAAGTAGTCCGCGCGTCCCGGAATGGTAGCGGCGCAGGCGTGCTTGAGGCTGGACGAGATGCCGAAGTTCTTCCCGGTCAGCAGCAACAGCAGCGGCACCATCAGCCCGATGAGCGGGCCGGCGATGTACCAGGGCCAGGGGGTAGTGAGAATCTCCATAGTCGCGTATCGGTAGTGAGGTTGTTCTTGCCTGTCATAACAAGTGGTGGTGCGCCTTTATATAACACCTGAGTTGTTTGGTTCCGTGGCGTTGTAAAGAATCGTCGAAGGCGCTTTGGGCATTGTGCGGTCGACGTCTTCGCGTGTCGCGGAATAGCGAGCTGAACCCTTCAATTTCGATCAGGTGGATCGTTTCCGACGTGCGTCACAGGATGACGGGGCGGGGCGAATCGCCGACGCTGGATAAGACCTGTCATGTCGAGTTTGGGCAGAATTAGTATATAACCGAAACAGAATCTATCGCATGACTTATAATGCAACGCGCGTATCGAGGTGTTACTCGAAAGGGCGCACCACGTTCACATCACGATCC
>JAAAOL010000236.1 GCA_009908885.1 Bacteroidota bacterium
TCATCAGGCGCAGCCCCTCCAGATCGGTAGCGCTCGGCTGCACGACGACCACCTTGCTACGCGTGCGAGAAAGCAGCGTCCGGGCCTGCTGGAGGTAGTTCTGGGGCGAGGGAATCGTCGTGACGTGCACGCCGCCGCGGTGGAGCAACCGCCGGGCGCGGGGAAAGGGCAGCGTCCCGTGCACGTCGAACACCACGTCGAAGCGCTCGTCGAGGGCCCGCACGTCGGTTTTCGTGTAATCGATGACGTGATCCGCGCCGAGGCGGGTGCAGAGCTCGACGTTGCGGAAGCTGCACACCCCGGTCACGTGGGCACCGTACGCCTTGGCGATCTGGAGGGCGACGGTGCCCACCCCACCGGACGCCCCGTTGATGAGCACCGTCTGCCCTGCCTGCAACCCGGCCAGATCGCGCAGCGCCTGGATCACCGTCAGCGCAGCCAGGGGCACGGCAGCCGCCTCCTCGAACGAGCACCCGGCGGGCATCGGCGCGAGTTGATCGGTGCGTAGCACGGCATATTCCGCGTAGCCGCCCGCCTGCGTCGTCGGCAGCATACCATAGACGGCATCGCCCGGTATGAACCCGCTCACGCTCTCCCCGACGGCTACGACCGTCCCGGCCACGTCGGAGCCCAGCACGAACGGGGGCGAGAATCGCGTGAAGAGCCGAAACTGCCCCTTTCGGAGCTGCACGTCCACCGGGTTGAGCGCAGCGGCCCGCACGCCGATCAGCACCTCGTCATCGCCTGGCACGGGACGCGGCCGCCGGGTGATCGCCAGCACGTCCGCCGCGCCGTACTCCTGCACCACGCAGGCCGTCATCGTGTCACTTCGCATCGTCGATGTGAGATTTCGGGACGTCGTCGAACGAAAAGGAGCCCCCTTCTGTAACAGCGCCTGCCAACATCGGACATACAGGGCGAGTTGGCTACCCCCACGCAGCCAGTCCGGTTTCGATTTGCCACCTTCGACCATCATCCCTGCAGACTTCCATGACGCCTCGACGCTTCCGGTGGTCCCTCGCCCTGGTGCTCCTCCTGCTGGTGGCACCCCGCACCGCCCTGACGCAGGACGCAGCGGCCACGAGCCGGGCGGGCGACGTGCTTCCTGCTGACGACTATGAAGCGCTCCTGACGTCCGTGCTGGAACAGGTCGTCACCGACGACGGCTTCGTGCGTTACGACCTGCTGCGGGGTCCGCTCGGTGCCGACTTCCGCCGCGTGCTGAAGGCCATCGAGACCTTCGATGCTTCGACGCTGACGACCCATGATGCCCGCCTGGCCTTCTGGATCAATGCCTACAACGTGCAGATGCTGCAACACATCGTCGAGACGCCGTCGGCGCAGGATATCGTGGAGGACGGGTACGCCGAGGCTTTTTTCAAGACGCCGGTCCTCACGGCGCAGACGCCGATGACGCTGGACGAGATCGAGCACGTCATCCTACGCGGTGAGGCGGGTCGGGCGGTGCTCGATCCCTTTCAGCTCGACACGCTGGATCCACGCATCCACGTCGGCCTGAACTGCGCGGCCATCTCGTGCCCTCGCCTGCGCCAGCGGGCCTTCACGGCTGCGAACGTGGACGCAGAGCTGGACGCCGCCATGCGCGACTTCACCGCCTCACCGCGACATTTCCGACTGGACGATGGCACCTACGTCGTCTCGTCGCTCCTGGACTGGTTCGCGGTTGACTTCGACCGGCCCGACCGGCCCGCAGGCGACCTGCTGCTGCGGCACATGCCCACGGATCGCCCCGACTACGACGCGTGGCAGGCGCTCCTCGCGGGTCGCACCGCCGCTGCGCTCAAGGCCCGCGACGACGTGCGTTTCGCCTACGACTGGACCGTCAACCGGGCGAGTCCGGCGCCCTGAACGCATCGACCCGCGCTCTCTCCGTCGCGTCGTCCTGTTCCGATGTTTCTGCCATCCCACTCCCACCGGAGCTGGCTCGGTGCCATCGTCCTCCTGACGGCCCTGCTGGTGGCCGGGTGCTCGCCCATCGAGCGCCTGACGGCCGACCATCCGCCCTCCTACTACCAGGTCGAGCGGCAACTGCCCGACTCGCTCACTGACGTGCCGACGCGCTTTCTGGTGCTGGGCGACACGCAGGCGGGCTGGCGGGCCGAGCACAAATTCTATCGTCGTGAGAACTGGGTGACGTGGAAGCACCTGCTGGTTCCGTTCTACCAGCTGTACCTGCTGGGCAATGGCATCGTGGGCGCGATCAACTGGAAGCGGCAGCGGCCCGACTACGGCGGCTCCGGGCGCACGCTGATGCGGACGGTGCTGGACCGGGCCGCGCAGGAGACCGAGAGCGACTTCATCCTCCACCTCGGTGACATGGCCCTGCACGACGGACGCCGCGCCGACCACTGGGAAGGCTTTCTCGACGAGTACAAACACTCCCGGACGCCGCTGCTCGACACGTACCCGGTCCTCCCCGTCATCGGCAACCACGAGTACGCCAACGACTCGACCGGCTGGGCCAACTACGACGCGGTCTTCGACTATCCTCGCTTCTACGTCATCGACACGCCGCGAGCCGCCCTGTTCGTGGTCGACTCGAACTATATCGTGGACCAGCACCAGGACCTGGATGACGACCGGCAGGACGCCCTGTTCGACCGCTGGTTCGTCGCGGCCGATTCGAGTGCGGAGGCGGCCTGGCTCGAACGCGAACTGGCGAAGCGCGCAGACCGCCCCTACAAGATCGTGGCGATGCACCACCCGCTCGTCACCTTCAGCTGGCACGAGAAGGACTGGTTCAGCCGCTCCAACGGGCGCGAACTGCCGCACAAGCGCAACCGGCTGATCGCGCTGCTCCAGGAGTACGACGTGCAAGTCGTCCTGAGCGGGCACGAGCACCTGTACGAGCACAACGCCCTTCGCTACCGCTACGACGACGCCGACCGCACGCTGCATCAGGTCATCAGCAGCGGCGGAGGCGTGCCGCCCCGGCGCGTGGCCCGGAGCGACGAGTTCGACCAGCGCATGCGGCGGTACGAAGACTGGGGCCTGGACGTCGAGAATGTGACCCAGAACGCGCGCTATCACTACACCGACGTGCGCATCACCGCCGAGCAATTGATCCTCGACACGTACGCCGTCCTCGACGACGACCCGCAGCACATCGAGCGGATCGAGCGCATCACCATTCCGGCGCCTCCGCCCCCGACGTCAGCGGCAGAGTGACGCTGAGCGTTAGGCCTCAGCCGGGGTGGCCAGTGCCGACTGCACGGCATCCAGCGCTCCCTGCGCATCTACGGCGAGTCCTTCGTCGGCCAGGACGGTGCCGAGCGCATCGACGCACTTGAGCACGTTCTCGCGACGGGCGGCATAGCCCATCAGCCCGATCCGCCAGATGCGGCCCGCGAGGTCGCCCAGCCCCGCGCCGATCTCCAGGTCGTGCTCGCGCAGCAGGCGGTGCCGCACCTTGCCCTCGTTGACGCCTCCCGGCACGCTGACGGCGTTGAGCTGCGGCGTCCGCTCCGCTTCCGGGACGATGAACTGCAGGCCCAGCACTTCCAGGCCCACCTTCAGCGCCTCGTGCAGCCGACGGTGCCGCGCCCAGGCGTGCTCCAGCCCTTCCTTGCGCAGCATCAGCAACGCCTCGTGCAGCGCATAGAGCGCGTTGATAGGCGCCGTGTGGTGATACGAGCGCTGCGCCCCGTCGCCCCAGTACGCCATCACGAGCCCGGTGTCCAGGAACCAGCTCTGGACGGGCGTCGTGCGCTGCTGCACCACCTCCACGGCCCGTTCACCGAACGTGATGGGCGAGAGCCCCGGCACGCACGAGAGGCACTTCTGCGTTCCCGTGTAGACGACATCGAGGCCCCATGCGTCTACGTGCAGCGGCACGCCGCCGAACGACGTGACCGTGTCGACCAGCGTCAGGCAGTCGTACTCGTGCGCCAGCGCCGCCAGCGTCTCGGCATCAGAGAGGACGCCGGTCGAGGTCTCGGCGTGGACGAAGGCGAGCATTTTGGCCTCGGGGTGCTGCTTCAGCGCCGCCTCCACCTTCTCCGGATCGACGGCCCGCCCCCACGGATCCTCCACGACGACCACTTCGGCACCCGCCCGCTCGGCCATGGCGGTGATGCGCCGCCCGAAGACGCCGTTGTGGCACACGATAGCGGTGTCGCCCGGCTCCAGCAGGTTGACGACGCCCGTCTCCATGCCTGCCGTGCCCGGCCCGGAGACCGGCATCGTCAGGCGGTTCTCCGTCTGGAAGGCATACTGGAGCAGCGCTTTGATCTCGTCCATCAGCCCGACGAAGGCCGGGTCGAGGTGGCCGATGGTGGGGCGGGCCATCGCCTCCAGGACGCGCGGGTGGACGTCGGAGGGGCCGGGGCCCATGAGGGTGCGGTTCGGCGGCGTGAAGGGGGTATACTCCATGGATCGTCGTGGAAAGTGCTTCAATGTCGAGGCTGGAAGATAGAAAGTCGACGCGGCAGGATCCATCCGGGGCCTGCCCGGCAGGCGGTATCCGCGCAGTGTTCAAGCGGACGGTGATGACAGGCCGCAGGCCGCCGAGAGCGATTCGGCACAACGGAAACGCCCCGGCGCGGGGAGGCAGGTTCCCACGCCGGGGCGATGACGCCGATCAACTCGGCGTCGGGGTCGTGTGTGGCGATCAGTGGAACTGCGCCGTCTCGGTGGACTCCGCCATGGCGCCGGTCGACGACTCGCCGCCCATGATGGTGTCGCGCACGAGGTCGAAGTAGCCGGTGCCCACCTCGCGCTGGTGGCGCGTGGCGGTGTAGCCCCGGTCCTCGCTGGCGAACTCCTCCTCCTGGAGCTTCGAGTAGGCCAGCATGCCCTGCTGTTTGTAGCCCATCGCGAGGTCGAACATGGCGTAGTTGATGGCGTGGAAGCCCGCCAGCGTCACGAACTGGAAGGTGTAGCCCAGCTCGCCGAGTTGCTCCTGGAAGGTGCGGATCTCCTGCTCGTTCAGGTGCTTCCGCCAGTTGAACGACGGCGAGCAGTTGTAGGCCAGCATCTTGCCCGGGTATTTCTCATGAATGG
>JAAAOL010000128.1 GCA_009908885.1 Bacteroidota bacterium
CTCAATGCGCACGTGGAGCGGGTCCTTTTCTGTCCCGATGAGCCCGAACTGCACCGTGACGCCCACCTGCTTTTCGCCCCGCACCACCACGATGGGGCGCGTCGCGGCATTGACGGGCTGGTACTTGTAGGCCGCGTCGAGGCGGTGGTAATGCGCCACGCCGTGCACTGTGGCGAGATTGTTCGTGATGCGCCACTCGTTGGACGCGTGCGTCTCGATCAGAGCCGTGTACCGAAGCCCGCCCGAAGGCGACACGGTGTCCATGAGCTGCACGTGTTCTGCGCCCCAGTCGTAGAGTTGCTGGATGAGGCCGTTGGGCTCGGTGTCGCGCGGGGGATGATCGATGCGGACGACGAGGAGGGCGTAATTCTTTTCCATGACACGGGAGCGGGCTGGATGACGAAACAGTGTCGTCCTGCAAGGTAGGCACCGGCGGATGATCCGAGGAAGAAGGCCCGGTGAGGTGTCCGTGAAGCCTTACGCAGACGCCACCACCTCGCGCAGCAGGGTTCGGGCGAAGCGCAGTTCGTCGTCGTTCACCGTATGGCCCATGCCCTCGTAGATGCGTTTCGTCACGTCGCCGCCGAGCTGCTGAAAGACCTCGGCAGTCTGCTCGACGCGAGCGGGCGGGATGTGGGGATCTCGGTCGCTGCAGCCCAGGAAGACCGGCGTGCCGTCGAGCGATCCGTCGTAGTCGAACGCCTTATCGTCCGGCGCCGGGGCGTCGTCGATCTCGCCGTTGCCGATGAGGCCGCCCGAGAGCGCGACGAGGCCGCCGTAGCGCTGCGGGTGGCGGGCGACGAACTCGGACGCCAGGCAGGCGCCCTGCGAGAAGCCGAGCAGCACCGTCTGTTCAGGATGAATCCCGGCATCCCGAATGCGGTCGAGCAGGTCCGCGATGGCCTGCAGGCCGGACGACAGCCCTGGCTCATTCTGGGCCAGCGGCGCCAGGAAGCTGCGCGGGTACCACGTGGAACCCGCCGCCTGTGGCGCGAGATAGGCCACGCTGGGCTGGTCGAAGGCGTCGGCGAAGCCCAGCATGCTTCGGGCCGAGGCGCCGCGCCCGTGGACCAGGACGACGGCAGCGGCAGCGTCCTCCAGGGCGGCGCCAGCCGTGGCGATGGGCTGGTGCTGGTGGGGACCGTCTGTGAGAGGATTCATGACGCGGTCGTCGGGATGGTGAGGTCGGGCAGGCGCTGTTCGATGTCGTCGCGGCGCGACTCCAGCCACGGAGGCAGTTTGAGGTGCGTGCCGAGCGCGCCGAGGGCCTCGTCCCGCGCGAACCCCGGCCCGTCGGTGGCGATCTCGAAGAGGACGCCGCCCGGCTCGCGGAAGTAGATCGACCGGAAGTACTGGCGGTCCTTGACGGACGTGACGTGGAAGCCGAGGTCGACCAGCGCGGTGCGCCAGGCCTGCTGCTCCTCGTCGTCGCGGGCGCGGAAGGCGATGTGGTGCACCGATCCCGCGCCCATCCGGCTGCTGGTCAGCGCGGGATCGCAGTACAGATCGAGGATGCTAGCCCGGGCCTCGCCAGGAGCGGCGTAGCGAAGGCGGCCCTGCTCTTCGCCGATCTCCTCATAGCCGAACGTCTCCGTCAGCAGGCGCGCCGTCCGGTCGACGGTGGGCACGCAGAGCGTCGCGCTGTGGAAGCTGCGGAGGGCCACCTCGGCCGGGAGCGCACGCGGCGGCTGGTCGTCGGCTTCGTCGATGGTGTGGGCGACCAGGGTGAGGGACATACCATCCGGGTCCGCGAACGACAGCACGGGCTGGCCGAAGCGCTCCGTCACGGGCTGCGTGTCGACGCCGTGCTCCGCGAGGCGGGCCTGCCAGTAATCGAGGCTGCCCGCAGGCACCGAAAACGCCGTGGTCGTCACCGTGCCGGGCCCGGGGCGTCCCTGCACCGCATTTGCCCAGGGGAAGAACGTCAGTAGCGTGCCGGGGCGTCCGGGGTAGTCGCCGTAGTACAGGTGGTAGGTGCCGGGGTCGTCGAAGTTGATCGTCTTCTTGACGAACCGCAACCCGAGCACGCCCGCGTAGAAGTCGACGTTGGCCTGCGCCGGGCCCGAGATCGCGGTGATGTGATGGATGCCAGGGATCGTCGCCATGAGGATTATCCAGGATTATGATTCCTGATCACGTTCGACGTCTATATACTCGTTCCAACAAATAAAGGTGTCGACGCCCTTGTAACGAAGTGCTCCGTGGGAGGAAATGGTACCGACGCGTCAGTCCGCCGAGGCCGCACAGCGGAAGCCGATGGTGTCGGTCTGCACGTCGTGGATCGTCCCGGCGCGCCAGTACGTGCGCAGCATGGTCTGATGGTGGCCGAAGCTGCCGCCGCGCAGGATGCGGATGCCGGACGTTTCGAGGTCGGAGTACGTGGGGGCCTCGCCGGGCTCGGGGTAGAACTGGTAGTAGGCGCCGATCCATTCGTTGACGTTGCCGGAGAGATCGTGGATGCCGAGCGCGTTGGGGCGGCGCTGGCCGACGGGGAGCGCGTAGTGGGCGCTGTCGCCGTCGGCGTGAGCGTACCGGGATAGCATCTCGGCGTCGTTCGTTCCGGCGAACATCATTTTTTTACCCTGGTCGCGGGCGGCGTATTCCCATTCCTGCTCGGTCGGCAGGCGGTAGCCGTAGCTGGCGCAGAAGGCCGCCGCGTCGTCCCACGTCACGTACGCCACGGCCCGGTTGCCGCGTCCCCGACCGTCGTCCGGTGGGAGCGGTCGTCCCGTCGCCTGGGCGAAGGCGTCGTACTGGGCATAGGTCACCTCGTACTTGGACAGGTAGAACGGCGCCACGGTGACTTCGTGGACGGGCAGGGCGTCGTCGTTCTCACCTTCGATCACGTCGCCCATCAGGAAGGACCCGCCATCCACGTAGACCATCTCGACGTCGAGCAGTTGGTCGCGGAGCGAATTTCGAAACAGGAAGCAACCCGAGACGAGCGCGGCGAGCAGCAGGGCGCAGGTTGCGCGGTAGAGGATCGGCATACGGAGGGTGGCGAGTACGTGGGTGATGCAGGGGCAGGGTCCGTGCATCAAGAGTGAATAGGTCCGGAGAAGTTGCTCTGGGGCAATGTGATGGCATGCCGCGATGTGCTCCTGAAACAAAGCGGGCGTCCTTTGGGTTGGGGCGGTACCACGAATTCACCCCGCGCGATGCTACACCGCCTCCGCACATATCGCTTTCTGGCCCTCCTGCTCGTCGGCTCGCTGACGCTCGGCAGCAGCATGGCCCTGGTGCAGCACGCCTGCGCGATGTCGATGCAGGACACGGTACCCGCCGCGCCCATGCACAGCGACGCGGCGTGCTGCTGCGACGAGATGCCGTCGCACGACGCGCCGATGCCCATGGGCCACTCAACGGACGAGGCGCCCGCGGACGAGGCGCCGTGCCACGACGGTCCGGCCCCCGCTACGACGTCGGAGGCGGCGTCCCATCACGGTTCGGCGCCCTGCTGCGTCATCGAGCAGCCCACCTCGACGCTGGATGACGTGGTGCTGACGGAAGCGCCGTCCACGGTCCTCCTGTTGACGGCGGCCACGGCCTCCACGGTCGAGCTGCTTCCGCCTGGCGTCGACCATCTCGTGCCGGCGGACGCTGCCGCTGAGGCCGTCGCCCCACCGCATCGATTGCATCTCCTACACGCCACGTTCTTGACCTGATCGGCTGACCTCACCCACCGCACGCGCCTGTGCGGTGTGCTTCTCTCTTGAGGTCACTCTCTGCCATCGTTCAAGAACAGTATGCCTGGTTCCCGTTTCCCCGGGGGATGGGTGTTGCTTGTGCTGCTCCTCGGCGTTCCTTTCGTGGGATTCGCTCAGTCACAGCCCGCCGCGCCCGATCCATCACCATCGGTCCTCGACCTGCCAGCCCTCCTGGCTGAGGTGCGGGCGAACAATCCGTCGCTTCGTGCCGCCCGCCTCGACGCCGAGGCGCAGGCCACGCGTACCCGTCAGGTCTCTGCGCTGCCGGACCCGATGGCGGGTGTCACCGTGCAGCCCTTCCCCGTCTACACGGCGCGCGGGGCGCAGCGCTCGCAGTGGCGCGTCGAGCAGGCGATTCCATTTCCCGGCAAGCGCGCCCTGCAGGGCGACGTCGCGGCGCTGGGGGCGGACGTGGCCGGGCGCGAGGCCGAGACCCTGGCTGAGGACCTGGCGCTGGAGGCGAAGCAGAGCTACTACGTGCTGGTCCGCATTCAGCAGCAGGCAGCGCTGGTGGCGTCGTTCCAGGAGCAGCTGCGCACCTTCGAGGAGGCCGCCGCCACGCGCTACGAGGTGGGCAGCGGCACGCAGCAGGCCATCCTGAAGGCGCAGCTCGAACGCAACCGCCTGGCCCTGCAACTGAGCACGCTGGCCGAAGACCGGCAGGCCGCGCTGGAAACCCTGTCGCGCCTCGCTGGCCGCCCCCTTCGCGCCGACAGCGTCGCCGTCCCGCCGCTCCCGACGCCCGCACTTCCCCCACCGGATACGCTCCTGGCCGTCGCGCTGCAACAGCGTCCCGAGGCCGAGGCGTTGCGGCTGGCCCGTGAGCGTGCCGCGCGGCAGCAGGCGCTGGCCCAGAAGCAGTTCTGGCCGGACGTCACGCTGAGCCTCACGTACATCGACGTGGTCGAGAGCGACATCCCGCCGAACGCCGACGGTCGGGATGCCCTGGCGCTGGGGGCGGGCGTCAAGCTGCCCCTGTGGCGCGATAAGCTGCGGGCGGGCGTGGAGGAGGCCCAGGTGCGCCAGCGGCAGGTCGATGCGCGCACCGAAGCGCTGGAGCAGGCCCTCCGCACCCGGATCGCCGACCTGACGCAGCGCCTGACGCAGCAGCGGGCCCGGTACGACCTGCTGACCGGCACGCTCATCCCGCAGGCTGAGACCACGCTGGAGGCGACCCTCAGCGCCTACACCACGGGCCGCACCGACTTCCTCGACCTGCTCGACGCGGAGCGCACCCTCTTCCGGCTCCGCATGGACCGTCACGCCCTCGCCGCCCGCCTGTGGTCCACCACCGCCGCGCTCGAACGCAC
>JAAAOL010000152.1 GCA_009908885.1 Bacteroidota bacterium
CGGATCTGCTCCTGGACGCCCTCTCACGCTACGGCGCCACGCCCGAGATGCTGTTTTACCGCCTCACCGAACTGATTCCCGAGCGCTTCGGGCTACGGGAGATCTATTTTCAGCGCTTCCATAACGAGGCCGACACGGATCGCTTCAAGCTGACGAAGGTGCTCAACATGTCGCGCGTGCCGGTGCCACACGGGCTGAGCCTGGGCGAGCACTACTGCCGCCGCTGGCCCGCCCCGCGCCTCCTGCGTCGCCTCGCTGCCGAGCAGACCGCGCACGATGCCGCGCAGCAGCCGCTCGTCCGCGCCCAGCGGTCGCGCTTCCTGGACGACGAGGCCGAGTTCTTCGTCCTCACGCTGGCCCGCCCACTGGCCCTGACGCCGGGCACCAACTCCAGCGTGTCCCTCGGCTTCTTGATGGACGAGGCGTTCAAAGAACGGGTCTGCTTCTGGGACGACCCGGCCATCCCGCGCGTAGAGGTCAACCTGACCTGCGAGCGGTGTCCGCTGGCGCCCTCGGCGTGTCACGACCGCGTCGCCCCGCCCGTCATCTATCAGAAGCAGCAGGAGCAATCGCGCAAGGAGGAAGCGCTCGCGACGCTGCTCAACGGTCGTAGTGGCTGAGCCGCGCCACGTCCGAGGACGCCTCCTCCCTGCTTAGTGCACCTTCTAGCGGTCTTCTGGTCAAAGACGGGTGGCGCTGGTGGTGACTGCCAAGGCGCCGGATCGAGGCGTAGCCGTAGCTACGGCGAGATCCGGGAACGCCGACCGGCGCCGCCAGCGACGCACGGACTGACCAAGAGATGGCTGGATGGTGCATTAGTCTCTGTGCGTCAGGCACGCTTCCGTTGGTGCGCTACACGACGCCCTGCGCCACCATCGACTCCGCCACCTTGACGAAGCCGCCGATGTTGGCGCCCTTGACGTAGTTGACACCGCCTTGCTCCGTGCCGCCGTACTCCTCGCACTGCTCATGGATGCTGCGCATGATGCCCTGGAGCCGCCGGTCCACCTCCTCGCGCGACCACGAGATGCGCATGGAGTTCTGCGTCATCTCCAGCCCCGAAATGGCCACGCCGCCGGCGTTGGCGGCCTTGCCCGGCCCGTAGAGGATGCCGCTCTCTTCGAACAGCTCCACCGCCTCGGGCGTCGAGGGCATGTTGGCGCCCTCACTCACGAGGATGCAGCCGTTGTCCAGCAGCGTGCGGGCGTCGTCCCCGTCCAGCTCGTTCTGCGTGGCACTCGGGAAGGCGCAGTCGCACGTGATGCCCCAGGGCCGCGCGCCCTCAAAGAAGTTGAGCCCGAACTCGTCGGCGAACTCGCGGAGCGTGCCGCGGCGCTTGTTCTTCAGCTCCATCACGTAGTTCAACTTCGCCGGGGTCAGCCCGTCGGAATCGTGCACGGTGCCCTGCCGGTCGGAGAGGGCGACGACGCGTGCGCCGAGGTCGATCAGCTTCTCCGCGGTGTACTGCGCCACGTTGCCCGCGCCCGAGATGACGCACGTCTTGCCTTCCAGGTCTTCGCCCCGCGTGGCCAGCATCTCACGGGCGAAGTAGACGCTGCCGTACCCGGTCGCCTCCGGACGGATCAGGCTGCCGCCGTAGGTGAGGCCCTTGCCGGTCAGCACGCCGGTAAACTCATTCTGCAGCCGCTTGTACTGTCCGAAGAGGAAGCCCACCTCCCGTGCTCCCACGCCGATGTCACCGGCGGGCACGTCTACGTGCGCTCCGATATGACGGGAGAGCTCCGTCATGAAGGCCTGACAGAAGCGCATGACCTCCGCGTCCGACTTGCCCTTCGGGTTGAAGTCCGAGCCGCCTTTGCCGCCGCCCATCGGCAGCGTGGTGAGGCTGTTCTTGAAGACCTGCTCGAACGCCAGGAATTTGAGCACGCTCAGGTTGACGGAGGGATCGAACCGGAGCCCGCCTTTGTACGGGCCGATGCTGTTGTTGAACTGCACGCGGTAGCCCCGATTCATCCGGACGTGGCCGTCGTCATCCTCCCAGCAGACGCGGAACATGATGACACGATCAGGCTCGGTCAGGCGCGTAAGGATGCGATTCTCTAAATATTCGGGATGATCGTTGATGAACGGAATTACCTTTTCGGCGACTTCCGTCACGGCCTGATGGAATTCCTCTTCCCCCGGACTGCGGCGCCTGACATCTCGCATGAACCGATCTAGCGTAAGTCGTTCGTCGGTGAGCACTTGCATGACAGGTTCCTCCTTTATTGTCGTTGCGATAAGGGTCGAGGGTCGACGGAGCGCCCACGGACGGTAGCCTCTACGGTGCATTTTGACATGCTGGAAGCGCTTCCAACGGGATCATACGAAACGCCTGGATCTTTATCTACACCGCCGCGCCCATCCCCACTGTCCGCCTTTCCCTTGCCACCACGTAGGGAGAATCCCCACACCTTCAACTTTTTAGGCTGACGTCGGAAGGCCCATTAGTTTGTTAATCCAACCACTCACTTTGCCTCAAACATGCGCATTTCGGACCATACGTTTCTCATCACCGGTGGAAGCTCGGGCCTCGGCGCCGGGACGGCCCGTCGCCTCGTAGCAGAGGGCGCCCGCGTCGTCCTGGCCGACGTAAACGAAGACGACGGCCACCAGCAGGCCGATCAGCTCGGCGACCGCGCCCGGTTCGTGGCGACCGATGTCACGGACCCGGAGGCCGTCGAGCGCGCGATTGCGACAGCGATGGAGCACTTCGGCGGCCTGCACGGCGTCGTCAACTGCGCGGGCATCGTCCTCGGGCGCAAGACGGTGGGCCGGAAAGGGCCGCACGACCTGGAGAGTTTCGCCCGGCTCATCCAGGTGAACCTGATCGGCACGTTCAACGTGATTCGCCTCGCCGCAGCGGTGCTGGCCGAGAACACCCCGGACGAGGAGGGCGAACGGGGCGTCATCGTGAACACGGCCTCCATCGCGGCCTTCGACGGGCAAATCGGGCAGGCGGCCTACGCGGCGTCGAAGGGCGGCGTGGTAAGCATGACGCTGCCCATCTCCCGCGACCTGGCCCGCCACGGCATCCGCGTGATGACGATTGCCCCCGGCATCTTCGAGACGCCTATGATGGCGGGCATGCCGGACGACGTGCGCGCCTCCCTCGAAGAACAGGTCCCCTTCCCCTCGCGTCTGGGCCGCCCCTCGGAATTCGCCCGGCTGGCCCAGCAGATCATCGAAAACCCGATGCTGAACGGCGAGGTCATCCGCCTGGACGGGGCCATCCGCATGGGGCCACGCTAGGACGGGACGGGGCGAGCGTGCTTGAACAAAAAAGTGCCCTGGGATCACGAAGACCCCAGGGCACCCTGGTGCATGCGCCTCGCGCATGTGCTCCCACCATTGTACGACTGCTTAGGACAGTCAAGCCTTCCGGCAATACTTCAGCCGGAATACTTCAGTGGGGGTTAGAGCAATCGCGGTGCCAGTCTTCCGCCCGAGCTGCCTGATGGGCGCTGTGACCTCGATTTGGCCGATTTCTGGCGATCCGCAGCGACGCGCGGCATGCGCCTGCTGCGTGCGGAACGGAGTCCGACGAAGAAACTACGGCTGCACTCCGACCCACGTTACCTTTTTACGCCTACCCGCCGATGGTAATCATCGGCCGGTTTTCCATCTGGGCGAGGGTGTACATCCCGGCGTGACGGGCATGCTTGCGCCCCACTGCCGCGCTGATGATCCCGCGCAGGTCGTCGTCGGAGGCGCCATCACGGAGGGCGTCGCGCAGGCTGACCTCGGCCCGCCCGAAGAGGCACACCTTCAGGTTGCCGTCGGCGGTGATGCGGAGGCGGTTGCAGCCCTCGCAGAAGGGATCGGTCATGGAAGTGATAAAGCCGACGGTGCCCGTAAAGCCCGGCACGCGGTACGTCTTGGAGGTGTCGTTGGGGCCGTCCTGCTGCCGGACGAGGGGGAAGCGCTGCCGGATGCGCTCGATGAGTTCCTGGTAGGGCACCAGGTGCGTGTCGTCCCAGCGGTTGCCGTCGAAGGGCATGAACTCGATGAATCGGACTTCGAGCGGCTTGTCCTCCGTCCAGGCCACGAAGTCGGTCGCCTCGTCGTCATTGACGCCGCGCATGACCACGCAGTTGATCTTGAGCGGCTCATAGCCCCGGGCCAGCGCTTCGTCGATGGCTGCCAGGACGAGGTCGAAGCCCCGCCGCTGCGTGACCTGCTCGAAGCGATCGGGCCGAAGCGTATCGAGGCTGATGTTGAGCAGGTTCAGCCCGGCGCGCTGGAGGCGGTCGAACTTCTTGGGCAGGAGCAGCCCGTTCGTGGTGAGGGCCAGCGTCTCCAGGCCGGGCAGCGGGCCGATGCCCTCGGTGATCGTCTCGATGTCGCGGCGCAGCAGCGGCTCGCCCCCGGTGAGGCGGATCTTGGTGACGCCTTCTTCGACGAAGAGCCGCGCGAGGCGGATGACTTCCTCCGTCGTCAGGATCTGGGCATCCGGCGTCCATTCGGGATCTTCCTCCGGCATGCAATAGCGGCAGCGCAGGTTGCAGCGCTCCACCAGCGAGATGCGCAGGTAGGTATGCTGCCGCCCGAACCCGTCGGAGAGCACCTGCGCCTCCGACCGGGCGGCGTCGTAGTCGAGCTGGAAGTCGTGCGGCACCTCGTCGTAGCGCGTCGCCGCGGGTTGGGCGTCGGACGCAGAGAGTACGGGAAGTTCGTGGAGCATGACGACCTGCGCGAGACGGGTGCTCGGGAGCCTCGGGGCGTGGGGCGGGCGGGGCGCTGTTTCTTACCGCGGCCCGGAGGTGGAGTTCTCTGCGTCCTCGCGCGTGTTGACGTTGCGCAATGGAGCCGCAGGAACTGGAATATACTGCACGTCAGATGCAGCGTCGAGCAGGCGATGAAGGGCACGCTGGCCAGCGTCCAGGTGCGCCTGCACGATGGGCAAGAGCCGCCGGTGATAGATTGCACAGAGCGGATGGATCCGTCCGTCCGGCGTGGTAGGCACGACGGCCTTCGCCTTC
>JAAAOL010000362.1 GCA_009908885.1 Bacteroidota bacterium
GGAATATCCCTCGCAGTTCATCACGACTCGGTACGAAGATCTCGTGCAGCGTCCGGAGGAGGAGGTACAGCGCCTTTGCCACTTCGCTGGAGTACCCTACGATTCTGCAATGTTAGACGTACATGGCGGAATCCCGGCGGACTGGAGCGCCAAAAAGCAAACGTCTGGCGTGCGGAAAAACTCGGCGGGACGCTGGAAGAGGGGCTTGGCCTCCGGTGAGGTGCGCGTGTGCCAGCTCGCAGCCCATCGTCAAATGCGCGCGGTCGGCTATCCGCCTGCGCCGGTACCCGCCAAGGGCCACATCGAAGCGGTGCCGTTATTGATCCGCAGCACGTTTGCCTTCCTGTCTCGCCTGTATGGTCGATGGAAGCTGGGGGGGACGGCTTTCGTGCTGGAGGTGCTGCGGGGGTACCTGCACCGTCTCGGCAAGCTGCTGAGGCTCGGCAAGTAGCAGGCAGGGGGAAACCAAAACAACCGGTCGTCGTCAGTTGAAAGCATTATGCTTTCAATAACCGTGGAGTGTCATGCCGACGACGCTTACCGTTCGCAACGTACCTCCCTCCCTGCATGCCCGACTCAAGCGACGCGCGAAGGAGCACCGACGCAGCCTTAACAGTGAAGTCCTCGCCGTGCTGGAGGAGGCCGTCGGCGAGAAGGCGACCGACCGCGAGAGCCTCATCGATCGTATCAAGCAGCGTCGGGCGGCCCTTCCAACCATGACCTGGGGGCCGGAAGAGCTGAAGCGGCAAATGCGGGAGGGCCTCGCATGATGGTCGTCGATGCGATGGTGATCACCTACTTTTTCCTGCGGCACCCGAGCTTCACCGAGGACGTAGACCGCATCTTCGAGGCGCCGCATGCTCTATGTGCCCCTTCGCTCTGGAAGAGTGAGCTTCGCAACGTGCTCTTGCAGTACGTGCGTGCCGGTCAGGATAGGGCGTGGAGCGGGGACATCAGCCTGGAAGAGGCAACAGACATCATGAAAGATGCTGAAGAGCTATTCGAAGCTACGACGTTCGAGGTATCTTCCGCGGATACCCTCCAGCTCGCCTATGCGTCGGGGTGTTCAGCTTACGATTGCGAGTATGTAGCGCTGGCGCAAACGCTGGACACCACGCTTCGTACCTATGACCGTGCGATACTTCAGGCCTTTCCTGAAGTTGCTGTGCATCCGCGGGAGTAGCACGGTGGATCGTGCTCTTCCCTTAGAGGCTTTTTGGCAAGACATCTCGGGGCTGCGCACGCGGTCTTTTGGCCCATCGACCCTTCCTTTATCGGCCCGTAGCGCTGCTACGACCCTCACACGAGCGCAACGCGCGACTGACGAAAGTAAAAGCGCGGGCCCCTGAACGCAAAATCTCGTCGTGCTCGCCATCCGACCTGCTTACCAAACAGCCTCTTAAGATCCACCGCGAGACGCTACGAAGCAGACATGTCCCCACAGGGGATATGACATTGCCCTCCGCGTCGGCTATCTTCCCCATCGGTTGAGCGCGCAGGGTTGTTCATGAACTGCTAAATCGTCCCGCCCCGTCGTACATGGAGCGTCTTTCTACGACCCTGGATGTGGTAGCGGATCGGCTGTCGCGTCTGCGCAATCGGCATTTCTTCGCGCTGGACGTGCTGGCCTTGCTATTCACTCCGGCCCTGGCGCTCATGCTGCGTCTAGATGCGGTGACGGCGCTCCAGGAGTTTTCGTATTCCCTGGCGGTGCTGACGGCCCTCTTCACGGTCGTCAAGGTGGCGACGTTTCGCCTCACGGGGCTCTACCAGCGCTACTGGCGCTATGCCGGGATCGATGAGCTGGCCCGGATCGTGTTCGGCGTGCTGCTGGCGACGCTCCTCCAGTCGATACTCTTCCTCGGCATCGTGCGTCCGTTCGGGCTGATCGACGCTGGCTTCCCGCGCTCGGTGCCGCTGCTCGACGGGCTCTTGACGCTCCTTGCGATAGGCGGACTCCGCTTCAGCGTTCGCCTGGCCGAGCGGATCAAGCAGCGCCTCCACACGCGCCGCGACGAGTCGGGCGAGAACACCCTCATCTTCGGCGCGGGCGACGCGGGCATCATGATCGTCGAAGAAATGCGGTCGAACCCTGAACTGGAGCTCCGGCCGGTGGGCTTCGTCGACGACGATCCGGAGAAGCAGCGCATGCGCATTCGCGGCCTGAACGTGCTCGGGACGCGCGAGGACCTGCCCCGGCTCGTCAGGGAGACGGAAGCGCGCCTCGTCATCATCGCCACGCCGCGGGCGTCCGGGCAGACGGTCCGGGAGATCGCGGAGATCTGCGAGCGCGCTCGGGTCAAGACCAAGACCATCCCCGGCGTCTACGAATTGCTGGACGGCAAGGTCTCGGTCCGCCAGTTGCGCGACGTGCAGGTGGAAGACCTGCTGCGCCGCCGCCCGGTCGACACTGAGACGACGAAGGTGGGTACGCTCCTCCGGGGAACGCGGGTGCTGGTGACGGGCGGCGGCGGCTCCATCGGCTCGGAGCTCTGCCGCCAGATCCTGAGCCTCCACCCGGACGAACTGCTCCTGCTCGGCCACGGCGAAAACTCCATCTTCCGCATCGAACGCGAACTGCGGAAGCGCCTCGATGACAGTCCCGCGCTCCAGGCCACGACGACGGTCCGCTCCGTCATCGCCGACATCCGCGACCGCGACCGGCTGGAGCAGGTCTTCGCCGCCTTTCGGCCCCAGGTCGTCTTCCATGCGGCGGCGCACAAGCACGTGCCGCTCATGGAGGCCAACGTCGAGGAGGCCGTCACCAACAACATTCAGGGGACGCGGCAGCTGCTCCAGTGTGCCGAGGCCCACGACACCGACCGCTTCATCCTGATCTCGACCGACAAGGCTGTGAACCCGACCAGCATCATGGGCGCGACGAAGCGCGTGGCCGAGATGCTGGTGCGCGACGCGGCCCTGCGCACCGGACGGGCCTACACGGCCGTACGGTTCGGCAACGTGCTCGGCAGCCGGGGCAGCGTGCTGGAGGTCTTCCGCGATCAGATCACACAGGGCGGCCCGCTCACGGTCACGCATCCCGAGGTGCGCCGCTACTTCATGACGATTCCCGAGGCCGTGCACCTGGTGCTGCAGGCCGCCGCCCTCGGCGACGGCGGTGAGGTGTTCCTGCTCGACATGGGCGAGCCGACGCGCATCATCGACCTGGCGCGCGACCTCATCCGCCTCAGCGGCATGGAGGAGGGGCGCGACATCGACATCGTCTTCACCGGCCTGCGCCCCGGCGAGAAGCTGTTCGAGGAGCTGTCGATGGACGACGAGACGTTCGCCCACACCGAGCACGAAAAGATCATGGTCTGCACGCCCAACGGCGATCATGCCTATGCGACGTGGTCGGAAGAGCAGCACGAACGGCTGCACTGGGAGATCGACCGTCTCGTGGCGACCGCCCGGGAGGGCGATGCCGTCCAACTCGTGTACCGCCTGACGGACCTCGTGCCCGACTATGCTGACGAAAAGCGCGAGCGGCTGCTGGAGCGCCTAGAGCAGGCAGGCACTGAAGCGCAGGCCCGGCTGAGGGCCAATGCGTCGTGACCTGACGAGCACCCGGAGCCGGGGAAGCCCGGGCCACGTTTTGACGTACAACAGGCAGCCCACCACGACGGTGTGCTGCCTTTTTGTTGAGATCACCCAAGTTGTGTCCTGTCGCTTACAGTGGGACAAGACCACGGACAGCAGACGGCGGAAGAAGGCTCGTTCTGGCGGTCCGTCGTCCGTGGTCTCAGAACAACATCGGGACTACTCCATAGCTTGGGTTATATTGAGCTAATCCAAGTTGCGTCCTATCGCTTACAGGGGGACCAGACCCCCGGAGAACGGCCCGTGTCTATACGCTCCAGTCTGGGTAGCCAGTTGCTGGTCGTCATCGGATGCATGCTGCTTTCCTGCGGCGTTCTGGCAGATGGGTACGGGCAGGGCTCGGACGCGACGGTCGAAAGGGAGGCCCCACCTGCGTCCGCGGCGGACCCGGCGACGATCGATCTGCGCGTAGTGCTGGATACGCTGTATGCCGCCGCCCGCGCCGGGCAGGCCTCCTTCGATCCGTGCCTGGCCGACACGCTCGTGATGGACCTGCGTACGCTTCCGCAGGCCGTGCTTCCGCCCCAGGTCGACCTCCTTGGCTCTGGCTGCGTGCTCGACATCCGCCCCGCCTACTACGCCTACCTTCCCGATGCGGAACGCGCTATCGGCGAGGCGTTCTTCAAGGTGCCGCGCCCGCCCCGGCGGGCCCACTGGGTCGTCGAAGGACTTCGCATTCGCCAGCCCGTCCCGAGTGCCGACACGACGGTGGTGCGCTGCAACCCCACGCGCATCAAGGACGGCGGGTCGTGGAGCCGCCTGGCGCGCTGCATGGGCCTTCGGCAGACGTGGGACATCGCTCGTTCGTGGGATCCGGTGACGCGGCGCGGCTCGACCGTGCGCTTCGAGGACTACCGCTGCGTCGGCCCCGGCTGCAACGGACCCCTGCGCGGCTCCTCGGCCCGCAGCGACACGCTCCGGCGGTTCCACGTCGAGACCTACGGGAGCGTCGTCTACAGCGCCTCGTGCGGCGGCGGCAGCCAGATCAAGGACTCGGTCTATGCCTACGTCGAAGACAGCACGATCCGGGGGTACGAGCCGCCGGAGTGGTCTACGGTGCGCAACTACGCGGCCCGCCCGCAGCGTCACCTCATGTACGCCAGCAGCTGCGTCGGCTTCGACATGCAGGACGTGACGTTCGGCCCTATGCCCTATGCCGATCTTCACCGTGAAGCGTGGGGCAGCCGCGCCCTCATGCGAACCCATGGCAGCCAGACCCGGCCCGCGACGGTGGAGCAGCACTTCTGGAGGACGACCGTGGTGGGGCCGGGACTCGTCCTCAACAGCCCGGTCCAGACGACGCACTGGCACGAGCCCCGGTTCACGTCACTCCCGGGGGAGCGGCGCGTGACGTTCAATATCCCGGG
>JAAAOL010000007.1 GCA_009908885.1 Bacteroidota bacterium
CGATTCGACCTCCAGCACCCACAGGTTAAGGTCGGTGTCGGTGAACAGGATGTGCGTGCCCTCCGGCGACCACGCGGGCGTATAGTAGAACGTGGGGCCCGGCAGGTCGATGGCGCGGGGGGCGTCCAGCCCCTTCTGGTCGGCAATCATGAGCTGGTACTCGTCCGAGGCGTCGGAGAACCAGGCGATCTGCGACCCGTCCGGCGACCAGGCCGGGGCGCGGTCGGCGGCGCCCGAGGACTCCGTCAGGTTGCGCCAGTCGCCCTTCTCGGCGGGCACGGTGAAGATCTCGCCCCGCGCCTCAATGAGCGCGCGCTGGCCCGTCGGCGAGAGCGTGGCGTGTTGAATGTTGTCGCTCACGTCTTCCCACTGCGGACGCGACCACGGCAGGTCACCACGCACCGTGATGGTCAGCGGCGCGGCGGTGTCGGTGGCCGGGTCGTACTGGTGCAGCCGCCCGCCCTGCTCGTAGACGAGGACGCCGCCGCCCGCGTCGAGGCGCTTCACGTCGTACGTGTCGTAGCTGGTGATCTGGCGCAGTTCGTCCGTCTGCGTGTCGTACGCGTAGACGTTCATCACGAGGTCGCGCTCGGAGAGGAAATAGACCGTCTCGCCGAGCCAGACGGGATCGACCTGGCGGCTGCCCTCCCACGGCAGCTTCTGCATGTCGAGCGTCTCCAGATCTACGATGCGCAGCGGCAGTGCCTGCCCGCCCCCGTAGTTGCGCCACTCCGGGTCGAAGAAATACGGGAACTGGTAAGCGATGTGCGTGCCATCCGGCGAGACTTCGCCCATCGTGCCGCGCGGGATCGGCAGCGCCTCGGGCATCTGCCCGTCGAGCCCGACCGTCCAGAAGCGCGGCAGCGGGACGGGTGCGCCGTCCCGGCCCGAGGTGAAGAGCACGCGCCCGTCCGGCGTCCAGCCCTGCACCTGATCGCCGCCGGGGTGCCACGTGAGGCGCTGCGGCTCCCCGCCCTCGACCGGTACGACGAAGACGTCCGTGTTGCCGTCGTACTCGCCCGTGAAGGCGATCATCGTGCCGTCTGGGGAGAAATGTGGGAATTCCTCCTGCCCCGGAAAGCTCGTGAGGCGGCGGGCATCGGTCGCCCCACGCTCCATGATCCACAGGTCGTTAGCGTACGCGAAGGCGACGTGGGCCTCGCTGACAGCGGGATGGCGCAGCAGGCGCGTGTCGTCCTGTGCGTCGGCGGGCAGCGCGAACAGCAGCAGGAGCGGGAGCAGGACGAGGAGGCAACGACGGGCCGTCGAGGTCATGGCAGGGAGGCGGCTGGGAAATTGCAGCGGGACCCTGCAAGGTCATGAATTGCGCCGCCCTCTGCAAGCGCGTCTGGGAGCATGCGCCGCGCTTTCCACCAACCAGAAACCACCAACCAGGAACCTGCAACCATCGAACCCACCCTCGAAACACAAACAGGCGACCCCGGAGATGCCCGAGGCCGCCTGCGCGGTGTCGTTCCGAAAAGAGACAGACGGTTTATTCGGTGCTGCCGTTGGTGTTCGCCTGGCCGTTCGGGGAGAAGAGGCCGGAGGACGGCTCCAGCACGTTGTCGATCAGGCCGTAGTCCTTCGACTGCTGCGCGCTGAGCCAGTAGTCGCGGTCGGCGTCGTCCTCGATCTGGTCGATGTCCTTGCCCGTGTGGTAGGCCAGGATCTCGTAGATGCGGTTCTTGAGCCACAGGATCTCCTTCGCCTGGATCTCGATGTCCGAGGCCTGGCCCTGTGCTCCGCCGAGCGGCTGGTGCAGCATGATGCGCGAGTTGGGCAGCGCGGCGCGCTTGGTCTTGGCGCCCGCCGTCAGCAGCACCGAGCCCATGGAGGCGGCCAGCCCCACGCAGATCGTCGCCACGTCGCAGCCGACGTACTGCATCGTGTCGTAGACGCCGAGGCCGCTGTAGACGACGCCGCCGGGCGAGTTGATGTACAGGTTGATGTCGCGCTCCGGGTCTTCGCTCGCCAGATACAGGAGCTGCGCGACCGCCAGATTGGCGATCTGGTCGTTGATCGGCGTGCCGATGATGACGATGCGCTCCTTGAGCAGGCGGCTGAAGATATCGTACGCCCGCTCGCCGCGCGTCGTCTGCTCGACGACCATCGGCACGAGCGCGCCCATCGACTGATCCCGGAAGGGACCGCTGTAGATGCTACTGGGGACCTGCAGGCCCTTGGAAAACTTTAGAAAGTCCTCAACCATCGGTATATGCGGGGTCGGCTGTTCGGGACGGAAAACTATGGGATGCTACCCTGCGGCGGGAAGGGGTGTTCCACTTTCGGCACGCCCGGAACGCGCTCGTTGCAGGGCACTCGTGCCAACTCCGGTTCGGTCGTTGGCGGGTGGAGGTATGAAGGGGCGGACGTGTGGACGTGTGAAGGGTGATGTGATGCGTTCATCCTTCCAAACGTCCATCCCTCCACGCCGTGATGCGTCTATCCTACATCTGGCGCCGGGCGGCGGAAGCAAACGCCAATCGTTCAATCGAGTCCGGTAGTGGAAGTGGGCTACGGCTGCAGGGGAGAGGGGGATCCCGGCGCCGATGCCGCGGCATCGGCCTGGGCGGCCTGCGCCTGGGCGGCCTGACGCGCCTGGGCCTCTTCCATCTCCTGCTCCAGCGTCTCGCGGTCCTTCTCGGTAACCGTGAACTGCTTCATCAGCGTGTCGAACACCTTCTCGTTGAGCAGGCGCTGCCGGACCTGGTCCATGAGGCGCGGCATCGACTCGTAGAACTGGCGCAGCTGGTCGACCGTCAGTTGCGGCTCGCGCTCGGCCTGGCGGGCGAAGAAGCCATCGAGATCCTCGTCGTGGACCTCCAGGTAGTACTCCTCGACCACCTTGTCGCGGAGGAGCATCCACCGGGCCTGCTGCTCGGCGTTGCTCTTGTTGGCGTGGCGGAAGGCCGTCTCGTCGAAGTCGGGCGGCAGTTCGTCATCGTTGCGCTGCTTGACGTCCTCCACGAACGCGTCGAGGTACATCTCCGTGACCGAAGGCGGCACCGGCACGGTGTGCAGGTCCAGCATCTTCTCGACGATCTGATTCTCCACGTACTCGTTGACCTGTTGCTCCCAGGCCTGCTCCATCTCGTTGCGGATCGCGTCGCGCAGCTCCTCCAGCGTCGTCACCTGGTCGTCGCTCACCTCCCCGGCGAAGGCGTCGTCCAGCTCGGGCAGGTCGCGGCGCTTGACCTCCTGCAGTTCGACCTCGAACAGGTGGGCGTGCGTCTCGCCTTCGGCGTGCTCGCCATGCGCCTGGTCGTGCTCGAACGTGAAGCGGACCGTGTCGCCCGCCGTGGCGCCGACGAGCGCGTCGCGCAGCTCCTGGAGCATCGGGTTCTGGTCGATCTGCTGCGCGTCCAGGAAGAAGGCCTGATCCTCATCCCGCTTGCCGATGATGGGCGTGCCGCTCGTCGGGTCCAGCTCCTGCAGGTCGAACAGCACGTAGTCGTCCGCCTGCGCCGGTTCGTCCTCCACCGGCATGAGGTCGGCGTGCTGCTTGCGCAGGCGCTCGACCTCCTGGTCGACGTCCTCCTCGGTGACCTCGTAGGTGACCTTTTCGACCTCCGTCTCCGAGAGGTCTTTCAGCTCGATCTCCGGGCGCACCCCGAACCGGATGACCGCTTCCAGGTCTTCGTCCACGTCCACCTCCAGCTTCGTGATCGTCGGCTGGCCGAGGACGTCGTACTCGTCGGCGTCGAGGACGACCTCGTTGTAGGCTTCCTGCACCTTCTCCTCGGCGGCCTGGAAGGCGAGGGCCTGCCCGTAGCGCTTCTTGATGATGGACATGGGCACCTTGCCCTGGCGGAAGCCCTTCATCTGCGTCTCCCGCTGCTGGGCGCGCAGGGCCTTGTTGAGCTGGGGGGCGAGCTCCTCGGCGGGGGCCGAGATCTCGAGCTCGTATTCGACGGGCGAGCGTTGCGTAATGGTCGTCTGCATCGGTATCGTCAGGGGTGCTGGTCCGCGTGGGGAAAATGGCTGAAGACGGGCGCCTCGTACACGAAACGCGACCCCGAGAGGTCGCGCCTCGAACACTGCATATCAGGCGGCCTACTACAACGCCGCCTTGGCCGAAAAGATCAGGAGGCCTCGGGGCGGGCCGCTCGTATCACTGGAATTTCATGCCTGCCGAGGCTATGCCGCCGCCGACGCGGGCCGGTCGCCCGGCAGGTCGCCCTGGGTGCGGAGTTGCTTGCCGCGCAGCCCGTCGATCTCGTGCTTCCACAGGCCGGGCCCGTCGACGTGCAGGTGGAGCGCGGGCTGGCCGTCGATGTCGAGTTGCAGGTTGACGTCCCGGTGGCCGCTCCACCAGTCGATGTCCGTAATTGCCGTCAGCGGCACGTCGAAGCGGTGGGGGCCGGTCCAGCGCACCTCGAAGAACGCGAGGCGGTCGCGGTAGAGCCGGACGCGCCCGTAGAAGATCCATCGGTCGTCCCGGCGATACCGGCTCTCCAGGCGTGGTACGGACGGACGGGGTGAGGGCATGCGGGCGAGAAGCGGCGGGGCGCCAGCGAGGTGACGCCCGGTCGGATGAGGGAGAAGAGCGGGCTGGGGAAGTAGCCAACGCAAGGTAACGCCTCCGTGGTTCGAGAACAACCCGTTACGTCTGCGCGAGCAGGCGCTCGAAGCGTGCGGCCGTGCCGGTCGCGGAGCGGCGATCCGGCGTCGGGGAGGGACAACCTGTGCTCTGATGGTGCGTACAAGGTGCTCGACGGCGGGTGTTACCTGCGGTCGGGGTTGCCGCGCAGGCGGCGCCTGTCTCCTTTCCCATCAGTAGGCCCATCGCTGGTCGTCGTGCGCTGCCCGGAGGTTGCTGCCGGAGGCGTCGGGGTGACTGGACTGGGAGTCGGCGTGGCGTGCATTACGAGCATCGGGCACTTATCGTCGGTCTGGTTCTGATCCTGCTTCCCGCGCTGGCGCACGGGCAGGTCATCCGCCTCGACGTGGATCAGGC
>JAAAOL010000439.1 GCA_009908885.1 Bacteroidota bacterium
GCAGTGAACGGACGACGTGGACTAAGAACCTGTTTTAATTCGTGTCTGCAGGGCTCCGAGCGGCCCCGATGGGCTGCAAATCGCCCCCGATCTTGGTCCGTAGCACCACTACGCTGCGTAGCGAGTGCCCTTGGGGTGCGAACCGCGATCGAGGTCCGATTTTCGCCGCATCGTTACTCGCTCTCGCTATCTGATCCAAAATCAAAACAGGTTCTAAGAAAACGGTCGCAGCACTGCCCGACCACCGCGTCGTCCTGATTTCACGATTCCCGGTACCGATTTCAAGACATGTTACTTTCTCTAACTCAAACAATAACAGATTCTTACAGGTATTATTACATTGTGTGATCTTCCATACTGCATCCGCCGTGGGGAAATCCCCCGCGCCTGCCCTCGGAGAACTGCCGCATGCGTGTAGGTGCTCGCCCTACATGAGGCTCGGGGACTTCCCGCTAACACAGACCCTGTCTGAATAACGATCATTGCTCACGACATTGATCGTTTAGCCAAACGATGTCAATACAAGCAATCACAGCGCTGCCCTCTATACAACCTTATACTCCCATGAACACTGCAATTCGCACCCTGACTGCCGCCCTTGCCCTGCTGCTCGTGCTGGCCTGGCAGCCGCCGGACCCGCCCGACACCTATTCCTTCCAGGCGGATAGCCGCCTCTGGGTCGAAGGCACTTCCACGATCCATGACTGGACGTGCGAGGCCTCCACGCTCGACGGCTCGCTCAGCGTCGTCACCGCCGACGCCCCGCAGGTGTCCGACGTGACGGTCGCGGTGCCGGTCGAGTCGCTGGAATGCAAGAACGGCACGATGAACAAGAAGGCCAAGAAGGCGCTGGCGGCCGACGATCACCCGCAGATCACCTTCGAGCTGACCGCCGCCTCGGTATCGACGGAGGCTGCTGAAGGCGACTTCGCGGTGGACGCCACCGGCACGCTGACGATCGCCGGGACGACGAAGACGACTGAACTGACGGCCCAGGGCTACCGCCTGGAGAACGGCCAGATGCGCTTCACGGGGTCCTACCCGATGAAGATGACCGACTTCGGCGTCGACCCGCCCTCGGCCATGCTCGGCACGCTGAAGACGGGCGACGAGGTCGTCGTCCACTTCGACGTCGTCGCAGCCTCAAGTTCCACCCAGGCCGCCAACGAGTAACCGCACCTGCAAGTACCCCCTCAAGTAACCCCACTTACCGTCACCATGCGTCGTCGCCGCCTCGCATATAGCCTCGCCACTGCGCTCGTCCTGTTGATCGTCGGATCGGCACAGGCCCAGACGCAGCAGATTACCGTCCGCCACGGGAGCACGCTGCAGATCGACGGCACCTCCTCGGTCAACGCCTTTACGTGCGTCGCGGAGACCGTCGACGGGCACGGCCGTCTGGCCACGACTCCGGCCCGCCTCGCCAGCACTGAGAGGCGGCAGCCCCAGGCCGAACTGACCGTGCCGGTGCACGCCCTCGACTGCGGCAAAGACCGCATGAACGAGGATCTATACGAGGCCATAGGGGCCAGCGAGCACCCCACGATCCGCTACCGTCTCGATGAGGCCGACCTCCTCGAACGCGTCGGCGAGGATACCTACCGGCTGCGCACGCGCGGCTGGCTGAGCCTCGCCGGTGAGGAGCGCCCCATCGAGATGACGGTCGTCGGCAAACGCATCGGCGACGGCCAATATGCTGTGCAGGGCAGCAAAACCTTGCTGATGTCGGACTTCGGCATCGACCCACCGTCGGCACTCCTCGGCCTGATCAAGGCCCACGACCGCATCGAGGTCCACTTCGACCTCGTGGCTGAGTGCATGGCGAACATCGCCGCCAACTACGCGCCGTGTGAGTGACGCCCCGGCGTGCTCGGCGCGGCTGGTTGCACCATAACCTACTCGTTCCTACTACCCTCATACCATACCCGCTGTCATGACCAAACTTTACGCTATCTCGCTGAGCGCTCTCGTCGCGCTCCTGTTCTTCGCCCTTCCCATGACCGCTTCTGCGCAGCAATCGGTGCCGCTGCAGTACTTCCGGCCCATCGACCAGCGCGGCATCGACGTCTTCGAGCCCACCAAGCAAGACAGTGTGGGCTACGATGGCTTCGAGCTGTACTGGGGCGCCGCCTTCACGCAGCAGTTCCAGGGTTTGACCCAGAGCAACGAGGCTGACCCCGTCATGGAGGACGGCGTCGACGTCAACGCGCTGCCAGAACTGGGGGCGGGCTTCAACCTGGCCACGGCCAACCTCTACCTCGGCGCGCAGCTCGCCGACGGCATCCGCGTCAACCTGACGACGTACCTGTCGTCCCGCCACCACCCGGAAGCATGGGTCAAGGGCGGCTACATCCAGGTCGACAAGCTGCCGATGATTCAGAGTCAGGCGCTCGACAACCTGATGGAAGTCATCACGCTGAAGGTGGGTCACTTCGAGATCAACTACGGCGACGGCCACTTCCGCCGCTCGGACAACGGCAACGCGCTCTACAACCCGTTCGTGGGTAACTACATCGTGGACGCCTTCACCACGGAGATCGGCGGTGAGGTGTACGTCCAGAAGAACGGCCTCCTGGGCATGGTCGGCATCACCGGCGGTGAGATCAGAGGCGCCGTCACGCGTCCGGACGACCGCGCCCCGTCGTTCTACGGCAAGGTAGGCATCGACCGCCAGATCAACGACGCCCTGCGCGTCCGCCTGACGGGCTCGGCCTACACGACGAGCGCCTCGCTCAACAACACGCTGCACTCGGGCGACCGCGCCGGCTCGCGCTACTACGACGTCATCGGCGGCGGCGACTGGTCCGGACGCGTCCGGGACGGTATCCGCAACGAGAAGACGGCCTTCATGGTCAACCCGTTCGTGCAGTTCGCGGGCGTCGAGGTCTTCGGGCTGCTGGAATGGGCCGAGGGCAACTCGTCCGACGGCGCGCCGACGCGCAGCTGGAACCAGTACGCCGTGGAGGTGCTCTACCGCTTCCTGGATGACGACGTGTACGTCGGCGGGCGCTACAACGTCGCCGACGGCGAGCTCTTCACCAACGACGTGGAGGTCTCCGTCGACCGCATCCAGATCGGCGGCGGCTGGTTTGCCACACCCAACCTGCTGGTCAAGGCGGAATACATCCAGCAGAACTACAACGACTACCCGTCGGCCAACCTCTTCCACGAGGGCACCTTCGACGGCTTCATGATCGAGGGCGTGCTGACATTCTAACGCCCCTCTAGCATACAGCAATAGCGGCGGGCCGGACTCACGAGGGTGGGGCCGGCCCGTTGTCTTTGGTAGCACCCCACCGCTATAGCTCGTCGTACGGCGGCAGGTCGTCCAGGAAGCGGTAGGTGTGCTGCTCTCGGTCCAGCAGGCAGGCGTAGTGCACCTGCCCGTTGGTGACGACGAGGTAGCGCGCCCGCACCACCTTGTTGTACCGCGCCACCTGGTCGAACGTGGCCTGCCGCACCTCCACGGACGGCGCCTTGCACTCGACCAAGAGAAGCGGCTGCCCCCGGCGGTCATGCACCACCACGTCGGCCCGGCGCGTCATGCCCTGGTACGTGAAGCCGCCCTCGATGGCGACGAGCGCGGGCGGGGTGCCGAGATCCTGCACGAGGTACTGGACGAAGTGCTGCCGCACCCACTCCTCCGGCGTCAGTCGGACGTACTTGCGGCGGATCGGGTCGAAGATCATGGCCTTGCCACCGTCCTCGCGAATCGTGAAGTCGCAGGGCGGCAGGTTGAGGTCGGGGAGCGCGTCGGCCACGGGTCAGGCCTCGGGAAAGTCAGGACGCTGGCGGACGCCGCGGGCCTGCTGCAAGTGCCGCTGCTGATGCGCGACCATCACCCGCAGCCCGTCGCCCACGTTGAACCGGATGAGGCTGGAGAGCGGCGAGCTAAACCGGGCGCTGTTGAGGTCGACGGCGGCGGCACGGTGGAGGAGGTCGAGCAGTTCGTCCTGCTGCCGGAGGAAGCGGTCCCCCGTCCCGGCATTGACGGCCATCGGCTTCGGCTTGAAGAGGCCGAACGTCTTCACCTTGAGCCCGCCCGGGCGCACGATCCAGTAGAAGAGGCGGCCCATGAGCGTCGGCCGATGCGGGGGTGGCGTGCCGGTCGCGGTATCGGCCCGCTCGATGGCCTCGGCGATGCGCGGGTAGTAGAGGCGCCCCATCACGATCAGGTGCTCGACGCACTCGGCGATGCTCCACACGTCCGGCGCGGGCTTCCAGGTGAGCTGCGCCTCGGTGAGCGTGTCGAAGAGGGGCTGTACCTCGTCGGCCACCGCGCGGGCGTCGCGGAGCCATTGCGACAGGTCGGGATGGTCGATGGTGCGGTCGGCTGGCTCCATAAGGGGCAGAGGACTGCGTCCGGGGGTAGGTACGTGGATATATGAAAATCCATCAGCACACGCGCTATCAGGTCACGCGGTCTTCGCGCGGCGCTACCAGACGATACTTCTGATGGAAGTGTCGTCCATTTTGGCTTGACCCAAAATGGACCCAAAAGGTCAAGGCTCAGAAGATCCCTCCTGACCTCGGCTGCGGCTCCGCTGAAAGGGATCGAACTCGCTCGCTGGGCTCGCTCAGACAAGATCCCTTTCGGGCGCTTCGCCTGCGCCGTGGTCCGGGCGGCGGGATCTTCAAGGCCGATTCCGTCGGAAGAAGCTGGGATTCTCTTCGAGACTAATGTGTTGGGGATCCCACACAGGTTGACGAAGCAACCCCGCGCCGGTTGCGTGAAAAAGCCTGCCAGACCGCCGCGGGTCAGGACGGCACCGGGCTGCTGCCCCCCGCATAGCCCGTCAGCTCGACGTACCCGCTCCCGCGGATGGGCTGCCCGTTCGCCGTGCCGTCGACGCGGACGGCGCCTTCCCAGTAGCGCACGGACACGTCCAGCTCCTGCGCCTCGAAGTAGGGCGTGATCGTCAGGTCGAGGTCCTG
>JAAAOL010000467.1 GCA_009908885.1 Bacteroidota bacterium
CCTACGTGCTCGACAACTCGATCCGCATTCCCATTATCAACTACCGCATCGGGGCGGACGTGCTGATCGGCCTGGTGCCCGGCCTGGGCGACGTCATCGGGCTCCTGCTGGCGGCCTACATCGTCGTCGAGGCGGCCCGCTTCGGCGTGCCCCGCGCCACGCTCCTGCGCATGGCGACCAACGTGGCCGTCGACGCGCTCTCGGGAACGGTGCCGGTGCTGGGCGACGTGGTGGATGCGACCTACAAGGCCAACGCGCGCAACCTGAAGCTGCTGGAGAAGCACCTCGGCGTGGAAGCCGGGCGACAGCGAGAGGCCGACCGCCGCTTTCTTATCGGCGTGGCCGCGGTGCTGGTGCTGGCCGTCGTCGGCGTGGCGCTGCTCGTCTACCTGTTGCTGCGACTCGCCGTGATGGTGCTCAACAGCGCCACGGGGCTCTGACGAAGCCATCTTCCTCCACAGTTCGTGGCAGGCGGCACCGGACGCCGTTATCTTCGTACACACCGTCCCGCATTGACGGACGCCGTCTCCTGCCGCATATCCGCTGATCCAATCCATGCCCACCACCACCCTGCACGAACCCGACGTCACCCTGGAGCTGGCCCTCGACCACGGCATGACCGAGGAAGAGTACGGCTGGATGTGTGACGCGCTGGGCCGCACGCCTACGTTCACCGAGCTGGGCATCTACTCGGTGATGTGGAGCGAGCACTGCTCGTACAAGAACTCCATCGCCGTCATCAAGACGCTGCCGCGCGAGGGCGAGGCGCTGCTGGTGGGCGCGGGCGAGGAAAATGCGGGGCTCGTCGACATCGGCGAGGGGCTGGCGTGCGCGTTCAAGATCGAGAGCCACAACCACCCGAGCGCTGTGGAGCCGTACCAGGGCGCGGCGACAGGCGTCGGCGGCATCCACCGCGACATCTTCACGATGGGCGCCCGCCCGATCTGCGCGCTCAACTCGCTCCGGTTCGGTCCGCTGGAGAACCCGCGCGTGCGCTACCTGGTGGACGGCGTCGTGCGCGGCATCGGCGACTACGGCAACTCGTTCGGCGTGCCGACCGTCGGCGGCGAGGTCTACTTCGACGCCTCGTACGAAGGCAACCCGCTCGTCAACGCCATGAGCGTGGGCGTGGTCAAGGCAGGCGAGACGGCCTCGGCCATCGCCACGGGCGTCGGCAACCCGGTCTACATCGTCGGCAGCGCGACGGGGCGCGACGGCATCCACGGGGCCACGTTCGCCTCGGAAGAGATCAGCGAAGAGAGCGAGTCGAAGCGTCCGAGCGTGCAGGTGGGCGATCCGTTCACCGAGAAGCTGCTGCTGGAGGCCACGCTGGAGGCCATCCGCGAGGACCTGATCGTCGGCATCCAGGACATGGGCGCGGCGGGCATCACCTGTTCGTCGTGCGAGATGAGCGCCAAGGGCGAGCACGGCATGGTGCTGCACATCGACCGGGTGCCGGTGCGCGACAGCCACATGACGCCCTACGAAATCATGCTCTCCGAGAGCCAGGAGCGCATGCTCATCGTCACCACGCCGGAGAAGGCGGACGCGCTGAAGGCCATCTTCGACAAGTGGGACCTGAACGCGGAAAAGATCGGCGAGGTGACCGGCGACGGGCGCGTGCGGGTGTTCTGGCACGGCGACCTCGTGGCGGACGTCCCGGCGGATCACCTCGTCCTCGGCGGCGGCGCGCCGGTCTACCACCGCGAGACGGAGCGCCCGGCCTACCTGGACGCGGCGCACGCCTTCGACCCGGGCACGATTCCTGACGTGACGCCCGAGACGGCGGGCGAGACGTTGCTGCAGCTCCTCGGCGCGCCCAACATCGCCTCGAAGCGGTGGGTCTACGAGCAGTACGATACGATGGTGCGTACCAACACCGTGGCCGGGCCCGGCCCGACGGATGCCGCCGTCGTCCGCATCAAGGGCACGAACCGGGGGCTGGCCGTCAAGACCGACTGCAACGGACGCTACGTGCACCTCAACCCGCGCAAGGGCGGGCAGATCGCCGTGGCCGAGGCGGCGCGCAACGTCGTCTGCGCGGGCGGGCGGCCCGTGGCCATCACCAACTGCCTCAACTTCGGCAACCCGTACAAGCCGGAGGTCTACTGGGTCTTCAAAGAGGCCGTCGGCGGGATGGGCGATGCCTGCCGCCGCCTCGATACGCCGGTGACGGGCGGCAACGTCAGCTTCTACAACGAGCACCCCGAGGGCGCCGTCTTCCCGACGCCCACCATCGGCATGCTGGGGCTGATCGACGACCTCGACGCCCACGCGACCACGGCGGCCTTCCAGGCGGCGGGCGACGTGATCTTCCTGCTGACCCCGGCGGCCTGGCAGCACCGCGACGCCATCGGCGGGACCGAGTACCTCGCCACCGTCCACGACGCGACGGCGGGCGACGTGCCCCACCTCGACCTGGACGAAGAAGCGGCCGTGCAGGAGGCGATGCTGGCGCTCATCCGGGCGGGCTTCGTCCGCAGCGCCCACGACGTCTCCGACGGCGGCCTCGCCGTCGCGCTGGCCGAGGGCGTCCTCTTCTCCGGCCTCGGCGCCGACGTCAAGCTCCAGGCCCGCGATCAGCGGCTGGACGGCGTCCTCTTCGGTGAGGCTCAGTCGCGCATCGTCTTCACCGCGCAGGCGGACGACGGCGAGATGATCATGGACACGCTCGTCGGCCGCGGCGTGCGGGCGATGCCCCTCGGGCGCGTCACGGACGACGGCACGCTCCGCCTGTCGGTCAACAATACGTCGGTGATCGAGCTGACGGCGGATACTCTCCGCACGCCGTACGAGACGGCGATTCCGACGGCGATGGCGGGGTAACGAAGCGCAGATGTCAGTCGCTCTGCCCTTCTACGATCTCCCGGAGCATTCGGGCGAATTGGTGCGCATCGGCCTCGGGCGTGCGGATGCGATAGAGGCGCTGCCCGGCGAGCGCGAGGATGCGGTCCTTGTGCCGGTCGCGCTCCTGCCGCTCTGGTGCGTCGTGGAGGGCGCTGTCGAGCTCGAAGAAGTAGCGGGGGCGGTAAGCGTCGTGCTGGTCGAAGACGACGCAGTCGACGGCGGCGCGGAAGAAGTAGGCGCGTTCGGTGGCGGAGAGATGCGGCTGGAGGCGCTCGTAGTCGACCAGGCAGTGCAACGCCACGTTCGGGTAGACGAAGTAGGTGGCGAAGACCTCGCGGGCGGCGCGGAAGAAGGCTTCTTCCTGACCAGAGCGAAAGAGGCTGATCGTCGCGTCGGCGCCGTCCACAGGTGCGTTGCTCCGCAGCGGGGGCGCTTCCGACTCAGGCGACGGATGCGCCGCCAGCACCTCGGCACAGCGAGGGTTCTCCGGGCAGTGCCGGGCATAGCCCGCGGCCACCTCAGGACGGTCGGCGTGAAGCGCGACGAGGGCTTCGATCACCGTCTCGAAGCGGTCCCGGGGCAGCGCGTAAAACGCGCCCGTGTGCAGCAGGAACAGCGTCTCCAGTTCGTCCTTCAGCGCGTCCGGCGTCTGGCCGTCGAGGTGCTGGAAGAAGGCGTCCTCGAACGTCTGTGCGGCGTGGCGCAACAGCGGATCTGCGTCGAGCTGGTCGCGGTGGCGGTGCAGGTGTCGTAGCAGCGGCGGCCAGCGCTCGTCGTAGATGAGCTGGTAGAGCGCTTCTGGATCGACGGTGGGCGACGGGGAGGCGTCAGTGCCGTGAGGCATCAGGGCGAGGTCGTCTGCTGCGGCGACGGGCGCGGCGTAGCGGGCGGAGGGTGCGGGTCCGCTGCACCGTCGGAAGCGGCCGAGGCGGCTTTCGCGCGCTCGACGTAGCGGTGCAGGCGTTGATACTCCTTGACGAGCGCCTTGTGCCGGGCGAACAGCTTGTTGTAGGTCCGCCGCAGCTGGTCGAACTTGCTGGCCCACTCCGCATCGCTGCGCTCCACCACGGGCTGGCGGTCCGGGTGCAGGTCGGCCATCGCTTTGAGCTGAGCGCGCAACCGCCGCGCTTTTTCGGCTTCCAGGTCGAGCCGCTCGCGGTACGTCCGGAGCCGCATCGCGAGGTAGATGACGCCCGCCAGTAGCCCTGCCAGAGCGAGGCCCGCGACGAAGACGACTTCGGTAGAAAGTGCGAGGAAAGGAGACACGGGGCCGATGGGGCGGGGGGCATGGGCCGAAGAGCACAGGCTCACTTCGTAGCATCGGCACGAGGAGGGGATGCTAAAATGGACGCGGAGTGCGGGAGCGTGGGAGTGCGTCGATGCCGGGTCACGCACCACGCATCATGGTCCACGCATCACGCATCACGAAACATGCATCACGCACCACCTATCTGAGCCAGGATATAACGGAGCAGGCCGACGCCTCGCGGCTCCGGCCTGCCCTGACTCGATATGCCGGATGGTGGGCTACTTGATCAGCACCATGCGGCCCGTCTGTTGATGGAGGGCCGTTGCCCCTTCCGCGACGACGCGGTAGAGGTAGAGCCCGGACGGCAGGTGCCCCGCGTCGAGCGTGACGCGGTGGCCCGTCCCGGCAGCAAACGACTGGCCCGGCACCGAGAGCATGCGGCGGCCCGTCACGTCGAGCACTTCGACGCGCACCGTCGCGGCCTCAGGCAGGTCGAAGCGAATCGTCGTCGTCGGGTTGAACGGGTTCGGGTAGTTGCCGTGCAGCACCAGCGCCTCGGGCGTCTCGGCCGCCGGGCGCGTGTCCGTCGCCTTGTCGCCCGCCGCGCTGCCGTCGAGCTGGTCCGCGGCCACCGTCACCGGGTCGGGTACGGCCTGGCCGAAGTCCACCGGCCCGTCGCCGAAGTTCCCGTCTTCGGGGCCCGCTGGGCTGATGAACTGGTTGCTCAGGAAGCCCGTGTCCGACGTATAGACGGCGAAGAGCTGCACCGGCGCGTCGTCGCTCAGGCCCAGCACGTTGCGGGGGAGGCGCACTTCGTAGCCGTCC
>JAAAOL010000309.1 GCA_009908885.1 Bacteroidota bacterium
GGGCGGCATGTCGATGCAGCAGATGATGCAACAGCTGCAGCAGATGTCGGGCCAGCAGCAGAAGCTGAACCAGCAGATCCAGCAGATGCTGAACGACGTGCAGGGCAACCGCCTCAGCACCGACATGCAGCAGCGCCTGCGCCAGATGGCCGCCCAGCAGGATGCGCTCCGCCGCCAGCTCAAGGAACTGAGCCGCAACCGCGAACTCGGCGAGAAGGCGCTGGGCGACCTCAAGAAGGTGGCCGAGGAGATGGAAGAGACCATCCGCGACCTCCAGCGCGGACGCGTGGACCGGCCGATGGTGCAGCGCCAGCAACGCATCCTCACGCGCCTGCTCAACGCCACGAAGTCGATTCAGAAGCGCGGCAAGGAAGAGAAGCGGGAAGGCAAGTCGGCCGATGACATCATGCGGGAAAGCCCGTCCGAGCTGCCGCCGCAGGAACAGGCTGAGCAACTACGCCGCGCCCTCCTGCGCGCCCTGGAGAGTGGCTACGCGCCAGATTACGAGAACCTCATCAAGCGGTACTTCGAACTCCTCCAGGAACAGCAGACGCCCGCCTCGGGCGAGTAGCAAGTCCAGAGCCACAATCCGGGGCGATGTCGCGTCACGCACGCACCACGAAACACGCACCACGCATCACGCCCCCCGGATCATATCAAAACACCCGGGCCGCGCCGAGGCCGACGGTCCACGCGGGCGCATCGAGCCGCGTTGCCACGTCCACGCGGAAGATGCCTCCGAGGCCGCTGAGGGACACGCCCACCTCGTGGTGCCACTGCTCGGGGACGATGACCGGGACGGCTACGTCAACGGTCGGGCTGCCTTCCGGGAGATCCGCCCAGGTCCGGGCGTGCCCCCCGAAGACGATGAGGTTCCACGAGCGTTCTGCGAGCACGTCCAGCCCGAGGGCCTCGAACGGCACCGTGCGGAAATTGTGCTCCCAGAAGAGGCCGACGTGCTCGTCACCCTGATAGGGTCGCCCGCGAAGCGTCTTGAGCACGCCGAACGGGCTGTAAACGCCCATGCTGGCATCCACGAGCCCGAGCCGCTGAAGCGGGACGTCGCCGGTGGAGGTGCCCGCCATGACGCGTACGTCCAGCACGTTGGGCAGGAGCCGCCGCTGGAAGAACGTCTCGATGCGCCAGTCTGCGTTAAAGCGATACGTAGTGAAGTCGTAGTCGCTGCTGAGCGCCTCGCTGCTGTGCTCGACGGCGACCTCCGCGCGGCGCTGCCCGAAGACCTGCAGCGGGTTGAACGCATCCCCGAAGCGGACCGACGCCGAGACCGACCGCATCCGACCGTCCCGGATCGGCGGGTTGATCCGTAGCGGCTCTGCGCCGACGAGGTCATAGCTGGTGGACCGATCGAGCGAGGTGTGTTCGGCGTCGTGATACGCGAGGTGTACGGAGGTGTCGAGCGGATCGACCTGGTAGCCTGCCCGCGCCGTGACACCTTCGCGGCGGTAGTAGTCGAAGTAGTCCTCCCCGCCCAGCAGCGTGTAGGCGCTGTTCACCAGTCGCCCGTAGCGCTGAGACGGGACGCGCGGCACGTTCTCCACTGCGTAGTCCACTCCGATGAAGCCCTGGCGCTCGGGACCGACCTGGACGCCCACGCCGCCGCCGTAGCTCCACGCCTCGTCGCCCTCGGGCCCGGTGCTGTAGCCGCCCTGGCCGCGCAGTTGCAGGCGCCCTACGTCGACGCTGGCCTCGAGCCCGCCGTGCAGGGCATCGACGCGATTGTACCAGAGCACCGGATCCACGTCGAAATTGACGTCGGCCCTATCGCCCTCGCCCGTGCTGGCCGAGACGCTGGCACCCTCGCTATCCGAGGACCCGCTCAGGTTGATGAGTCGCGCCAGCAGCCCGTCCGGCTCGAAGGCCTGCTGCATCGTCATCGTGCTGTCGATCGTGTCATAAGCCTGCTGCTCGGGCAGCGAGAGCGGTACGCCAGCACCCGGCCGCTGGATCAGCGAGTCGGACCGCAGGGCCAGGCTATCGACGGTGACGGCCTCATCCTCTGCGAAGAGCGAGTCCGGGAGCGCCACGTTCACGTCGTACTCGGTGAACCGCGACACCTGCTGCACGCGGAACGGCGGAAACTGCAACAGGCGCGAGAGACGCAACTCCATGGTCAGCTCCGAGCGGAAGTCGACGGGCAGCCAGAAATCCCCGCCGAAGTTGGAGAATTGCTGCTCGTACGTCACATCGAAGGCCTGGATGGGCGGCGGAAAGCGGACGGTCTCGGCAGGGCGCAGCGCCACTTCCAGCAGGGCATACGCACTGTCGAGTACGGCGACGCGGCCGACGAAGCCGCTCTTGAGCCGGTTCGCGGGCTCGACGCGAATGTCGTAGACCACCTGATCGTCCCGGCGGCGGGTGCCATCGAGCGTGAAGTCGTAGTGCCGCAGGGCTTCCGGATGGGTGACGCCGATGAGGTTATGCCCTGCCACGTCCACGTTGTCGTCATACAGATTGGCGACGAACAGCGCGGCAGGCAGCGCATCGGGCACGTTCATGTTGGAGGTCTGACGGCGGCCCTTCATCACCTCGCGCAGGCCCTCTTCATCGTCCCAGTAGGCCTCCGTCAGCGTCTCCAGGATCGACACGATGCCCGTGTCGTTGGCGATGGTGAAGCGGTTGTACGCCTCGGCGCGATACGTGTCCAGCGCCTCCCGCCACTGCTGCTTGCGTTCGATCACCTCGCGCATGATCCGCTCGGCTGGATTCTCGTCCGTCACCACGATCTCGTCCATCCGATACGTCGTCGGCTGGAGCGCGATATCCACGTCGCCCGGCGTCTCTGACGTCACCGTGCGCCGCGCCGACTCAAACCCGATGAAGCGTACGACCAGCGTCGCGGGCAGCTCGTCGAGGCGCAGTGCATAGACCCCCTCCCGGTTCGTGATCGTGCCCCGATAGGTGCCTTCGACCTGCACGTTGGCGGCCGGAAGCGGCTCGCCCGTGGCGGCATCGGTGACGGTTCCCCGGATCGTGCGCTGCGCCTGCGCCTCAGCACTGGCGAGCATCCATCCGCCGAGCAGGAGTACACCACAAACGACGAGCCGACGGCAGGTAAGCAATCTCACGAGAAATCTCCTAATTCTACGGGCGGAAGGATGACGCGTTGTTGTATCGAGGCGTCTGACGGATGGTTGCGGCCGATGAGTGGCAGAAGATACAGACCGGTTACCAGCGCCGGGAGCAGATGCCTCCTTCGCACGTATTTTGTATGTGAAGTATCATCGAAGCGCATCCGGCACCTGCGGTAATGGCTGGCTACGAGGTTTTCGATAACGACGAAGTCCACCTGCGCACTCGCCAGCAGGCGGCGCACCTGACGGACACGGCGGCCTTCGCGGTGGGCCTGACGCTGGGGGTGATGGCCCTCGGCGGTATGCAGTTGATTTCGCTCCTGGCGGCGGGCGGGCTGATCGTGGCGATATGGGCGGGCGCCACGACGTGGATCGTCGTTCGGCGGCGGCAGCTTCAGCGTGTGGCCTGGTGCGTCAAGCTCTCAGACCGGCAGGTGGTGAGTTACGATTATCGGCGCAAGCCCACGACGCTGGACTGGGACGCCGTCGCGCACGTCGACCTCGACGAGGACGGGCTGGTACTGATCGGCCCGGAGGGCCCGCTCGTCTCGATCCCGGCCCTCTTTCCGGAGTTTGCGTCGCTGAGCCACGCCATCGTCCGCCAGGCGGAGGCGCATGACGTGACGATTATGATCGATGGCTGCCCGTGGCAGCAGTTGAATATTTATTCGCTCTTCCCGTTTCTTGCGGACGATTCTTCCGCAGGCACGGCGGGCGCCGCTGCCTGACCCCGCGCTCAGCAGCACGCCCCCGCTCGATGCACTTCCCGACCCTGGTCCAGGCTGCCGGATCCACTGGCTTCTTCGCCAACCGGGCCTTCCTTCCGGCCTTTCTCTTCGCCGTCATGCTGGCGTATGGCCCGGAGGTTTCCTTCATCGCCAACCTCGGCCTGTTCGAGGCCATCCACGACGTCCCGCCCTGGTTCACGCATCGGACGACGCTCATCGTGCTGGCCGTCCTGGCGGTGCTGGAGAGCACGGCTGACAAGATCCCCGAAGCCCGCGACCTGCTGCGCGGTACGGACACGGTGCTGAAGATGGGCATGGGCGTGGTGACCTACACCGGCCTCGCCACGGCGACGGACCAGATGCTGTTCGACGCCTTTATGCAGCAGGCCGGACTCGCGGAGACGGCGGCGGTGGGCCTCGTAGCCCTGGGCATCTACTACGGCGCCTCCCGCCGCAACCGCATCCTCGCCGCGCTCAGCGAGGGCGACATGGACGACGCTACGGGGTTGCAGGGCTTCTTCAGTTGGATGGAAGACCTGTGGGTACTCGTCGGCGTGCCGCTGCTCATCCTCTTTCCCATCTTCGTCCTCCTCCTGCTGGCGATCTCGTGGGGCGTCATTATTCTGGTCGCCCGCAGGGTGCATCAGCACGAGGAGCAGAAGCGCATCCCCTGCGACACGTGCGGCACGCTGATCTATCCCTGTGCCACGACCTGTCCGGCGTGCGATGCGCCCGTCCCGGCGCCGGTGACGATCGGCGTCTTCGGCCAGTCGAAGGCGCAACCCGCCCGCGACCGTGAGCAACATCGGCTGCGCCTGATCGAGAAGGGGCGCTGCCCGGAATGTGCCGCGCGCTTTTCCGGACGGTCGCCCCGGCCTACCTGTGGCACGTGCGGACATACGGCGCTGGCGGACGCGGCGGACGTCGATCGCTACGTGCAGCACGTGAGCCGTCGCGTCCCGGTGGTGTGTGGCGTCGGGCTAATGCTCAGCCTCGTACCCGCGTTTGGCCTCGTGGCCGGCATCATCTACTACCGCGTCACGCTCGTCAGCCCGTATCGGCGCTAC
>JAAAOL010000404.1 GCA_009908885.1 Bacteroidota bacterium
TTTGGACGTATGGACGTGACGCTCCTCCACCCCTTCAACCTTTCGACCCTCCATACACCAACTCATTAACCGGAGTTGGTATGATGCGTGAGAAGTCCGGCTGACACGTCTGACCGTGCCTGTCGTCCCGACCTTCCCGCTCTGCATCCGCATCAGAAGTGCCACGGGAAGCCGGACCAATCCGGGTCGCGCTTTTCGAGGAAGGCGTCGCGGCCCTCCTGGGCTTCGTCGGTCATGTAGGCCAGGCGCGTGGCCTCGCCCGCGAAGAGCTGCTGCCCCACCATGCCGTCGTCCACCATGTTGAAGGCGTACTTGAGCATGCGGATGGCCGTCGGACTCTTCCGGTTGATGGTGGCGGCCCAGTCGAGCGCCACGGCTTCGAGGTCGTCGTGCGGGACGACGGCGTTGACCATGCCCATCTGATGTCCCTCCTCAGCCGTGTAGTCGTGCCCGAGGAAAAACAGCTCCCGCGCCCGCTTCTGCCCGATCTGCCGCGCCAGGAGCGCCGAGCCGAAGCCGCCGTCGAAGCTGGCCACGTCCGGGTCCGTCTGCTTGAAGATGGCGTGCTCTCGGCTGGCGAGCGTCATGTCGCAGACGACGTGCAGGCTGTGCCCGCCGCCCACGGCCCAGCCGGGCACCACGGCGAGGACCACCTTGGGCATGAAGCGGATGAGGCGCTGCACCTCCAGGATGTGGAGACGGCCCAGCTTCGCCGGATCGCGTTCGCCGCCGTCGTCGGCATACTCGTAGCCCGCCTTGCCGCGCACGCGCTGGTCGCCGCCGGAGGAGAAGGCCCACTTGCCGTGCTTCTCGGACGGCCCGTTGCCGGTAAGGAGCACACAGCCCACGTCCGACCACTGCCGGGCGTGGTCCAGCGCGCGGTACAGTTCGTCCACCGTCTGCGGGCGGAAGGCGTTGAGCACCTCAGGCCGGTGGAAGGCGATGCGGACCGTACCGTGCTCGACGGCACGGTGGTAGGTGATGTCGGAAAAGTCGAAGCCGTCGACGGCGCGCCAGGCGGCAGGGTCGAAGAGTGCGGAAACCACGGTCGTTGTATCTGAAAATCAGTCCTCAGTGCGACGAAGGACCGGAAGGTACGCATCGCAGGCAGAAAGGACCAGACGCTGAGAGTCAGATGTGAATGCGTCGTGGGAGAACTCCACCCGCAGCCCTCTCGTATGGGAGGGCACGCTTTACCGTCGCACGCCTGTTCAAGGGATCGCCTATGATGCGCATCGTCGTCGCCCTCCTCGCCGTCCTCCTGCTCGGGTGCAACCAGAACGCCCAGTCGCAGCAGCAGTCGCCCGAGCCGCCGCCGGCCGATACCGCCGCGACGGTGCAAACGGCCAATGCTGCCGTCACCCAGAGCCGCCAGACGGTCATCACGCGCGCCGTCGAGCAAGCCGCCCCTGCGGTCGTCAGCATCAACGTGATCGCCGTGCAGCGCGTCCGCGTGCGCGATCCGTTCTACGACGATCCCTTCTTCCGTCAGTTCTTCGGCCAGATGCGCCCGCGCTACCGGGAGCGGGCCGTGCAGAACATCGGCTCCGGCTTCGTGCTGACGCCGGACGGCTACGTCGTCACGAACGATCACGTGGCGGGGAATGCGACGGAGATCTCGGTCTCGTTCCCCGACGGCAAGACGCTCGACGCCGACCTCATCGGCTCCGATCCGTACTCCGACCTCGCCCTGCTGAAGGTGGACCCGGAGGCGCCGCTCCCGCACCTGCCCTTCGCCGAAGACAGCACGCCCATCGTGGGCGAGTGGGTCGTGGCGCTGGGCAACCCGTTCGGGCTGTTCGAGGCCACCGAGCCGACCGTGACGGTAGGCGTGGTGAGCGCGGTGGGCCGCAACTTGTCCATCAGCCGCGACGGGCGCATCTACACGGACATGATCCAGACGGACGCCGCCATCAACCGGGGCAACTCGGGCGGGCCGCTCGTGAACGCCCTCGGCGAGGTGATCGGCGTCAACACAGCCATCTTCAGCGAGGACGGCGGCTCCATCGGCATCGGCTTCGCCGTCCCCGCCCGCAAGGCGCAGCGCATCCTCGACGAGCTGCGCACGAGCGGCGAGGTGGACCGCTCCTACTACACGGGTCTCTACGGGCGCGACGTAAACGAGCGCATCGCGGCGGGCCTGGGCCTGGAGGCGGCGCGCGGCATCCTGGTGGCGAACGTCGAGGCGGGCTCCCCGGCGGAGGAGGCGGGCTTCCTGCCGTACGACGTGATCGTCGCGCTCCAGGGCGAACGGGTGAACGACCAGAACGAATTCCTGGCGCGGCTCTACGACTTCCGCCCCGGCGACCGCGTCCGCATCGACATCATTCGGGACGGCGAGGTGCGGACGCTCACGCTCGTCATCGGGCGGCGCGACGGACGGGGGTAAGGGTGGACGTACGGATGGGTGAACGGATGGAGGTGACAGAACGAAGTAGCCTGCTGACGACGGTGCTGGCGAGCCTGGCGCTGCTGCTGGCGGGGTGCCTGCCGTCGGCCTGCAACCGGGAGGAGTCGCGGGCGCTGCTGCCAGCGGATTCGCTCTCGCGCCAGATCGCCGCGCAGGTGACGCCGGACACGCTCCGCACCGTCTGGCAGACGACGGCCTCAGAGACGCAACCGCTGGACTACCCACGCACGGTCGCGTTCGGCCCGGACGGGCACCTCTACGTGACGGACACGAAAGCGGGCCGCCTGCTCGTGCTGGACACGACCGGCGCCGTGGTGCGCTCCGTCCGCGAGGACGACTGGTCCTTTCCCTACCTCGCCGGGCGCCGGGGCGACTCGGTGGTCGTCTTCCACCCGGACCTGCACCGCCTGGACGTGGTGCACGACGGGCGCGTGGCACGCCGCCTCCCGACGCCGGCGGACCTGCCCGAGGACGCCCTCCAGTACGCCGCCGTCACCGACAGCGCCGCATATCTGAAGGTGGTGAGCGAGCAGGGGAACAACGTCCTCGCCCGCCTCGACGCGCAGGGCGCCTATGCCGCCCGCATCGCCCTGCCCGGCCCGCGCTGGCGCCACGCCGGGCTGCTCCGCACCTGGGGCGACGCGCTGCTCAGCCTCTCCGGCTATCGCCCCGTCGTGGACGTGCTCGCGGCAGACGGCACGCTCGACTCGCTCCGCCTCGTCGGGTTCGACTCGCCCATGCTGGCCCGCAGCCGCACCTTCCTGCGCGGCGACACGCACGAGGCCCCGCTCCTGACGGCCTCCGCCGCCGCTGCGGGCGACCACCTCTTCGTGCTCAACATGCGCCCCGGCTGGCTCCGCATCGACGCCTATGGGCGCGACGGGAAGCTCCGGCAGGTCTTCACCCAGCCCGATCCCGGCTACGCCAAGCAGTTTTACCCGATCGACCTCGCCGCGCGGCGGCTGACGGCTGATCGCTCCGGCGCTACCGTGGCCCTGGCCGTCGCGGTGACCCAGCCCGAGCCCGCCATCTACCTGTACCGGGCGCACCTGCGTCCGGGCCCATAGGTGAGGGGCCGCACGAACTGCGCTCCCGGCTGACTTTCTCCGCGCCAGGTGGCATATTGCACTATGTCTACTTCCAACGCTTCTTCCGACGCGATGGCGCGCTCCGACCGTCGCCTGGCCCTCGTCCGCCTGTTGCAGGAGCAGCGCTGGCAGCGCGCCGTGGACCTCGGCGAGGCCGTCGGGGCCAGCCCCCGCACCATCTACCGAGACATGCGCGCTCTGAAGGACGCGGGCGTGCCCGTGGAGGCGGTGCCGGGCCAGGGCTACCGGCTCCGGGAGGACGCGCTGCTCTCCCCACTCCGCCTGACCACCGACGAGGCCGTCGTGCTACTGCTCAGCACCGAGCACGCCGCCGACCACCTGGACGTGAACTATCAGGCGGCTGCGCACGCCGCGCGGGCCAAGCTGGAGGCGCTGCTGCCGGATCGCCTGCGCAGCGAGGTGGCCGCCCTCCGCAGCAGCGTACACGCCGGCCCGGCCAACGCGTTCGACGCTTCCGACGAGCAGACCGTCCTCGACGTGCTGCGCCGGGCCCTCACCGAGAGCCGCACCGTGCGCTGCCAGCACCGGTCGGCCGACGGGGCGAAGCGCACGGGCCGCGTCGACCCCTACGGGCTGGTGCGCTTCGGCGGTGCGTGGCACCTCGTCGGCTACAGCCACGAGCGGGACCGCGTGCTCCACATCCGCCTGCGCGACATCGAACGGCCCGAACTGCTGGAGGCGACGTTCGAGCGGCCTGCGGGCTACCGGTCGCACCGGGACCCGACGCGGCGGGACCGCCCGCTGACGGTGCGGGTGCGCTTTGCGCCGGAGGTGGCGCACTGGGTGCGCGAGGCGCCGTCGGCCCACCTGGTGGATACCGAGGAGCGCCCGGACGGGCTGTACGTGACGCTGCAGGTACAGCGGGAGACGGAGGTGCTGCCGTGGCTGCTGAGCTGGGGCGCCCACGCGCAGGTGCTGGAGCCGCCCTCGCTGCGCCGCCGCCTGGCCCGGGAGGCCGCCGCCATCGCCGAGCGCCATCAATCCGAGCCGACGCTGCTGCCGTGACCGACCGACCGCCTCCGCCCTGGCTCGACCGCACGGCCTACCCGTTCGCCTCCCGGTGGCTGGACGTGGACGCGGGCCGGATGCACTACGTGGACGAGGGCGACGGGCCGCCCGTGCTGATGCTGCACGGCAACCCGACGTGGTCCTTCCTGTACCGCCACCTCGTACGCGGCCTGTCGGATCGCTACCGCTGCGTCGCGCCCGACTACCTCGGCTTCGGCCTCTCCGACAAGCCCCCCGGCTGGACCTATCGCCCCGTCGACCATGCGCGCCACATCGCCCACCTGATCGACACGCTCGCCCTGCGCGACCTGACGCTCGTGGTGCAGGACTGGGGCGGCCCCATCGGG
>JAAAOL010000286.1 GCA_009908885.1 Bacteroidota bacterium
AGTTCGCGGACCTTACCGGGATTCCGGGTAGCCAGCAGGAGAATCATCGACGGCGGCATGCGGAAACTTCAATGGCATTTGATGGTTTTAGAGTGCTCCCAGCCGTAAACTCTGGGGCTTCGCAATCGACCGTTACCACACGACAGCATCCTAACAGGAGGGGTTCAATTTGGCTTCGCATCAAACAGGCGTTGGCGTCAAGGTTCGCGACAAGGAAAACATCGACCGGGCGCTTCGGCGGTTCCGGCGGGCGGTAAACCGCAGCCGCAAGCTCCGCATCTACCGGCAGAAGATGTCGTTCACCAAGCCGTCCGAAGAGCGGCGGCTCGCCAAAGAGCGCGCGCGGCGCAACATGCGCAAGCACAGCCGGCGGTACTAGGCTAGGCATCCGGGACGTCGGACGCAACCCGCGCGGACGGGCTGCCCACGGCGATGTCCGTTACAACACATTTTTCAAGTGTACGAAGGAAGGCGGCCCCACCGGGGGACCGCCTTTTTTGTTGGCTGCCTGTAGCTGCAGGAGTCGCGGACCTGGAGATCGCTAACCGCCCACCATGCGCTTTTCAGGCGGTCCGCTGTCCGTGGTCTGCGGTCCCAGGTCGACGCCTGACGTGCGACCGGGGCCACCGCTTCACGACCGAGCCCAAAGGAAAGGAATCTGATCCCCGCTACACGTCCAGCGCGGCGGTGATGACCTTGTCTTGCTCCAGCTTGTGCACCTTCGCGCTGCCGGTGGCCGGGCTCGCGCTGGCGGGGCGCCCGACGTAGCGGACGCGGTGGTTGCAGTCGCCGTGCAGGGCCTCCAGCAGGTCATCCAGGCGGTGGCGAATGAAACTCCACGCGCCCATGTTGGCCGGCTCTTCCTGCACCCACAGCACCTCGTCCACGTCCTGGTAGCGCTCCAGCTCGGCGCGCACGTCGTCCTCCGGGAACGGGTAGAACTGCTCGACCCGGGCGATGGCGATCTGCTCCTGTTTCGCGTCGTCGTCCTCCAGCGCCTTGGCGAGGTCGTAGTACACCTTGCCGCTGCACAGGATGAGGCGCGTCGCGGTGGACGGGTCGGCCGAGGCCGGGATGACTTCCTGGACGCCCCCGTCGGTCAGGTCATCCGGCGAGGACACGGCCATCGGGTTGCGCAGCAGGCTCTTGGGCGTCATCACCACGAGCGGCTTGCGCTGGTCGCGCTTCACCTGGCGGCGCAGGGCGTGGAAGTAGTTGGCGGGCGTCGAGAAGTTGGCCACCACCATGTTGTACTCGGCGCAGAGCTGCAGGAAGCGCTCCAGGCGGGCCGACGAGTGCTCCGGCCCCTGCCCTTCGTAGCCGTGCGGCAGGAGCAGCACGAGGTCGGACATCTGCCCCCACTTCTCCTCGGCCGCCGAGAGGAACTGGTCGAAGACGATCTGCGCGCCGTTGGCGAAGTCGCCGAACTGGGCCTCCCAGCAGACGAGCGCCGCTGGGCGGGCCACTGAGTAGCCATACTCGAAGCCGCAGGCGGCATACTCGCTCAGCAGGCTGTCGTAGATCAGCAGCTCGGCCTGCTCATCGCGGATGTGGTTGAGCGGGATGTACTCGGCCCCCGTCTCCTGATCGTACAACACGGCGTGGCGCTGACTGAAGGTGGCGCGGCGCGTGTCCTGCCCGCTGATGCGCACGGCCGTGCCCTCCAGCAAGAGCGAGCCGAAGGCCAGCGTCTCGGCGAAGGCCCAGTCGATCTTGCCCTCGTTGAACACCTTGTCGCGCCGCTCGAACTGGCGCAACAGCTTCTTGTGTACGTGGAAGTCGTCCGGGAAGTGGGTAAGCGCGTGCACCACGTCTTCCAGGTCCGCGCGCGCGGCGTGCGTCTCCACCTGCGGAAGGCCCGCGCTGACCGCCCGGCGTTCTTCGAGGCGTTCCAGCACCTCCTCCGGGTCTCTCTCCGAGAGGTCCTTCGTCTGGTCGAAGGCGTCCTGCAGCCGGTCGCGGTAGTCGTCCAGCATCTGCTCCGCCTCGTCCGGGTCCATCTCGCCGCGCCGCAGCAGGCTCTCGGTGTAGAGCTTCCGGGGCGAACGCTTCTGTTCGATCTTCTGATAGAGCAGCGGCTGCGTGTAGGACGGCTCGTCGCCCTCGTTGTGGCCGTGCACGCGGTAGCACAGCATGTCGATGACGACGTCCTTGTTGAAGACCTGCCGGTAGTCCAGCGCGATGCGGGCTACGCGGAGGCACGCCTCGGGGTCGTCGCCGTTGACGTGGAAGATGGGCGCCTGGATCATCCGGGCGATGTCGGTCGCGTAGGTGGACGAGCGGGCGTCGGACGGGTTGGTCGTAAAGCCGATCTGGTTGTTGATGACGAGGTGGACGGTGCCGCCCGTCTTGTAGCCCGAGAGCTGGCTCAGGTTGAGCGTCTCGGCCACCACGCCCTGCCCGGCGAAGGCCGCGTCGCCGTGGATGAGAATGGGGATGACGGCGTCGTGATAGTCGCCGCCCGGCGCGTCCAGGCGCTCGGACCGCATGATGTCCTGCTTGGCCCGCACCATGCCCTCGACCACCGGGTTGACGGCCTCCAGGTGGCTCGGGTTGGAGGCCAGCGTCACCGCCACCTCCGCCCCGCTCGACGAGGCGTGCGAGCCCTTCGCGCCGAGGTGGTACTTCACGTCGCCCGACCCGTAGGTCGTCGTCGGGTCGATGTTGCCCTCGAACTCGGAGAAGATCTGCTCATACGGCTTCTCCAGGATGTTGGCCAGCACGTTGAGGCGGCCCCGGTGCGCCATGCCGATGACGACTTCTTCGACTTCCTGGTCGGCGGCGTCGGACAGCAGTGTGTCGAGAATCGGGATGGCCGTCTCGGCGCCCTCCAGCGAGAAGCGCTTGTGGCCGATGTACTTGGTGTGGAGGAACCGCTCGAACGCCTCGGCGGAGTTGAGCTTGTGCAGCACGCGCCGCATCTCGTCGTGCGAGATGGGATCGGCCAGGCGCGTCGGCTCGATGCGCTCCTGGAGCCACCGCTTCTCCTCGGGCGAGGAGATGTGCATGTACTCGATCCCGACGCGCCCCGCGTAGGTCTGCCGCAGGCTGTCCAGGATGTCGCGCAGGGGCAGCACGTCCTTGCCGCCCAGGCCGCCGGTGACGAACTTGCGGTCCAGGTCCCAGATGGAGAGGCCGTAGCGGGCCGGGTCCAGCTCGGGGTGGTACGTCCAGTTGTTGCCCAGCGGGTTGATGTCGGCCTGCAGGTGGCCGCGCACGCGGTAGGCGCGGATCAGTTGCAGCACGCGGGCCTGCTTCTTCACCTCGTCCATCCCGTCCCCGTTCTCGCTGAGGCCGATGCGGGGCGTGGTGTCGGGGTTGAGCACGTACGGCTCGTACGGGATGCCGAGGGCGTCGAACACGTCCTCGTAGAAGTCATGCTGGCCCAGCAGCAGCTCGCCGATGTGGGCGAGGAAGGCGCCGCTCTCGGCCCCCTGGATGACGCGGTGGTCGTACGTGGACGTGATGGTCATGACCTGCGAGAGGCCGACTTTGCTGACCACCTCGGGCGGGAAGGCGTGGTACTCCGGCGGGTAGCCGATGGCGCCGACGCCCACGATGACGCCCTGGCCCGGCATCAGGCGCGCCACGGAGAGCGACGTGCCGATCATGCCGGGGTTGGTGAGGGTGGCCGTCGTCCCGCGGAAGTCGCTCAGCTCCAGGTTGCCGTTGCGGGCGCGGCGGATCAGGTCGTTGTAGATGCCCAGGAACTCGGCGAAGTTCATGGTCTCGGCGCCCTTGATGTTGGGCACCAGCAGCGTCCGCTTGCCGCGCCGCTCGATGTCGATGGCGAGGCCGAGGTTGACGTGGGCGGGGACGATGTGCTCCGGCGTCCCGTCAGCGTGGCGGAACGTGGAGTTCATGTTGGAGACGTGCTTGAGCCCCTGCACCACGGCGTAGGCGATGAGGTGCGTGTAGGACACCTTCTCGCCGCCCACGCTGCGCTGGTAGTTGTTGATCAGCACCCGGTTTTCGGCGAGCAGGCGCACCGGCACGTCGCGCACGGAGGTGGCCGTCGGCACGCCGAGGCTGGCCTCCATGTTCTCCACGATCTTGGCCTGCGGGCCGCGCAGCGGCTTGACTTCGGCGTCGTCGTCGATGGCCGGGGCCGAGGCGGGCTTGATGGCCTCGGTGATGGCGCCATCGCCCCGGGGCGGCTCGATGCGCTGCTCCGGCGCGGCGGCGGGCTTGGCCTCGGGGTGTTCCTCTTTCGCAGCCGGCGGCGCTTCGGTCTCACCGTCCTCAGCAGCGCTTTCCGACACGCGCAGCCGGGCCTCGGCGGCGGCGGCGAAGCTGGGCGAGGGTTGATAGTCTTCGAAAAAGTCGCGCCAGCTCTCGCTCACGCTGTTCGGATCGTCGAGGTACTGCTTGTAGAGCTCCTCGATGTAGCCGGTGTTGAAGCCAAGTGCGCTCACAGGAATCGCCGGGGGTAGTTGGGCGGGGGTCGATGTGTGATATCCGGTACGACGGGCACACGGTAAGGATTCCCCCCGCCGTTGTTTCCTGGCTGGAGCCATGCCGTGCGGCCCAGTGCCAACTCCACGGCGATTGGCTTTAGAACCGCTCCAGAAACGTCGCGGGCGAGACGATGGGCAGGCCGCGAAACGGGTGAAGCACCAGGAGGTCGCGGTCGCTGCTGAGGAGCGCGTCGGCCCGACCGCTGATGGCGACCTCCAGAAACATATCGTCCTTCGGATCCCGGCAGGCGCGGATGGTCTCCGTCACGGGGATGATCGTCGTTACCCCGTACATCCAGCCGATGAAGGCCTCGCGGTCCTCATCGCGCAGATAGGGGTCGAACTTCGGACGGCGGAGCGTCGCCTCCAGCTCCCGAAAGGTAGCCATAGAGCCCAGCAGCTGTCCCCGCC
>JAAAOL010000099.1 GCA_009908885.1 Bacteroidota bacterium
TGGTGGGACGTGGCGGGCCAGCAGCAGGGAGCGCATCGTAGCGATCTGGTCGTTGGGCGCGTCCGGGTGCTGGAGGAGCCAGGCGAAGAGGGCGTGCAGGGCCGTGCCGAAGGCAGCGCCGTAGCCTCGCTCCTCAGCCCCTTCTGCGTGCGCAAGGTCGTCGGTGATGGTGCGGACGCGGTAGCTGGGCGTCTGAGCGTCGGCCAGGCGCGTGCGGCGTCGCTCCCGTGAGGTCGGGAGGTCGGGCGGCGCTCCGCGATGAGCGCGCGGCGTGGCGGGCAGCGTCTCCAGATCAGGAATGTCGTGGCGTTCCAGAAACGGGTAGAGGTCGCTCCAGAAGCCCTGGTCGTCCTTGCCCTCGTAGCGGCCGACGACGAGCAGGTTGCGGGCGCGCGTGGCGGCGACGTAGAGCAGGCGTCGCTCCTCCGCCGCGTCGAAGCGTTCTTCTTCCTCCGCATAGTGGTCGTCCCAGGCCTTCGGCGCGGCGAGCGTGGTCGAGCCATAGTCGCCGACGCGCTGGCGGGCGGGCAGCACCACGACGTCGTCCTCACCGTCGTCCCGCCGGGCCACGTGCAGCGACGGCGTCGGACGGTGCCCGCTGTCGTACGGGTCAGCCAGGAAGACGACGTCCGCCTCCAGCCCTTTCGCCTGGTGCACGTTCATGAGCCGCACGGCGTCCTCCGCGCCCGTCTCCAGGGTCATCGCTGCCATCTCGCGCTCGCCGTCGAGGATGAGATCCAGCTCGTCCAGGATGGCCTGGGTGTGGAGTCCCTGCGCCTCCAGCTCGTGGATGAGGGCGCGCACGCGCAACAGCCCGCCCGCCCGCAGCGATCCCGCCTCGCCGCTGGCCGCTGCCGCCAGCAGGCCCCGTTCGTCCAGCAGGACATCGACCGCCGCGCTCGTCGGCAGCGTGTGCAGCAGGCGCCGGGCCCGCGCCTCCTGCGCGAAGGCGTCCCGGATCTGCTCGATCTCCTCGTCTGTCAAGGCGTCTTCGTGGTCCGAGAGGTCGGGGCACGCCGGGTCCGAGAAGGAGCCGCCGACGACATGCCGGAAACGGAAGAGCAGGTCGTCGCTCCAGCCCGCCAGGAGGCCGCGCCGGTGGGCCACGCGCGCCACGGCGTCATCGGGACGCATGGCGAGCGCCAGGAGGTCAACCAGCGCGCGCAACTCGTCGTCCGCGCCGATGGTCTTGCTTCCCGCGATGGTGTAGGGGATGCCGTAGCGGGTCAACGCCTCGGCGTAGACGGGCAGCCGCTTGGTGAGGCGCGTCAGGATCATAAAATCGCCGTAGCGCGGGGCCGCCTCGAAGACCGCTCCGTCGTCGCCCGTCATCCCGGCGGCTTCGCCGTCAAGGGCGCCTCGGATGAAGCGGGCGATCTCCTCAGCCTCGTGCTCGGCGATCGCCTCGGCCCGGTTCCACGGCACCTTCGGCGTGCGGAGCTGGCGGAGGGCCGTCGGGTCGTGGCCGGCGTCGCGGTGGGGCCGCAGCGGGTCGTACTGGGCCTGGTAGGGGGCACCGTGCCCGTCGAAGAGGGCGTCGAAGGCGTCGTTGCACCACGCGCAGATGGGCTCGCGCGAGCGGAAGTTGGTCACCAGCCGCACCGCCTCGCCGCCGCCGCGCTCGATGAGGCGCGCCACCTGATCGAACACCTGCATGTCGGCGCGACGGAAGCGGTAGATGGACTGCTTGTCGTCGCCCACGATGAAGAGGCTGCCGGGACGCGGCGCGCAGGCCGTCCAGTCGGTCGCCGCGTGGTTGGTGCCGGTGAGGTAGAAGAGGACTTCGGCCTGGATGGGGTCGGTGTCCTGAAACTCGTCGACGAGCAAATAGCGATAGCGCTCCTGCAGGGCCCGGCGCACGTCCGGGTGGTCGCGCAGGAGGTCGCGGGCGCCCAGCAGCAGGTCGTGGAAGGTGAGCGTCCCGTTGCGGCGGCGCTCCTCCAGGTAGAAGGTGACGGCGGGCCGCACGAAGGACGCCGCGTGGCGGTAGACGAAGGCGTCCCAGGCCTGCAGCGCCGGGGCCACCACCTGCTGGTAGAGGGTCGGCAGCGCCTCGTCGCGCAGCGTGCGGGCCATCGCGTAGGCGTCGCTGCCGCGTGCGCCCCACCGGCTCAGCGTGACGTGGGCGCGGTCGTCATCCTTCATGGCACGTGCGATCTCGCGCAGCACGCGCGCCCGGTGGCGATCCTCGTCCATATCGAGGTGGGCCAGCAGCGCCTCGGCCGTGTCGAAGGCCTCCATCACGCGGTCGGGGTCCTTGTCGTCGGCGGTCTGCGGGGGGCGGTGCGCCTGCCACGTCGCGACGAACTGCCGGGTGCGCTCCAGCGCGTCGTCCAGGTCCGGGCGGGCGGCGTCGGCCTCGGTGAGGGGCGGCAGGTCCGGGAAGCGACACAGCTCGCTGAAGAAATCGAACAGGTCGTGGGGCGCCATGCCGAGCGCCTCCAGGTGCTCCAGGTCGTCGGGACTGTCATCGAGGCGGCGGGAGAGGTAGCGCTGCCAGGCCTCGCGCCGCAGCGGCTGCTCGTCGCGCTCCTCCAGCGTCGTGAAGCCGGGCGGCAGGGCGGCCTCCAGCGGTCGTTCGCGCAAGAGGCGGGCGCAGAACGCGTGGATCGTGTCGATGAACCCCTGTTCGAGGTCGGCCAGCGCCTGCTCCACGTGGTCCCGCTCCACGCCGGTGAGCGCCTCCCGGGCGGCCGACAGCTCCTCGAAGAACCGGGCGCGCATCTCGCCCGCGGCCTCGCGCGTGAACGTGATGGCCGCGATCTGCGGGAGCGGCACGCCGCGCCGCACGAGCGCCACCATGCGCCCCACCAGATGGGTCGTCTTGCCGGAGCCCGCGGCGGCGCGCACCACCACGTTGCGGTCGAGGTCGAACGCGTCGAGGGCGGGCACGGCGTCAGGCGCCCACGGCCCGATGCGGTCGCGGATGGCCTGGTCGACGAGAGCGGAAGTGGACATGACTGTGGAGGCTTCGAGATGCGGGACGGCGAGGAGCGACGGCGTCAGAGAGCGCTCAGTCCAGGTGGGGCGGCGCGGGGCGGTCCTTCGGGTAGGTCTTGGCCTTGATCTGCGCCTTGCGGGCGCCCGGGTCGGGACACAGGCGCGCGTAGCCGTAGCGCCACAGCCCGCCGTCCGGGTTGATGGGGAAGGTGCCGCTGCGGGCGAGGGCAGCGAGGCGCCGCACCAGGTCGGCAGCGTCCTGGCGGTGCGCGTCATGCGGCTCGAAGGCGAGACGGCGTCCGGCCTCGCGCACGCTGGTGAAGAAGTAGCCCGCCGCGCGGACGGGGCCGCCGTGCAGGTCGTCGAGGGCGCAGGCGTAGAGGAGCCACTGCATCGTCGCGCCGCCGCCGAGCGGGTCGGACGGGCTGAAGGAGCGGGAGCTGCCCGTCTTGTAGTCCCAGAGCACGAGCCCGCCGTCGGTCAGGGCATCGACGCGGTCGATCTTGCCCCGAAAGAGGAAGGTGCAGTCTTCGGTCAGCGGAAGGCGGTACCAGCCGGTGCGGTCGTAGTCGTGGGTCTGTTTCCACGGAGGAAAGCCGAAGCTCAACTCGAAGAAGCGGGGCCGGGCGTCCCGGGGCGATCGGGCCTCGGCGCGCAGGAAGACGCGGGCATCGGCCAGGAGCTGGCGCTCCGCGGCGCGGTCGAGCGAGGGATGCGGGGCTTCGAGCTGCTCGCGCTCCTCGTCCAGCCGGGCGCGCAGGTGCTGGCGGAGTGCGTCCCAGTGGTCGTCGGTCGGCGGCTCGTCGAGCTCATGCAGAAAGCGCTCGAAGGTGTCGTGCAGGATGCTGCCGCGCTGGGCGGGCGTCAGCCATCCGTCGGTCTCGATCCCGTCTTCGTCGAGGGGCCGTACCCCGAGGACGTACTTGACGAAGTAGGAAAACGGACAGCTCGCCAGGGTCTGCAGGCGCGAGGCCGAGAGCGCACTGCCGTCGTAGGCCTCGCTCAGGAAGTCGAGCGCCGGGTAGGGCGGGTCGGCGAGCAGGCCGTCGTAGACGGTGAAGGCCTCGGACGCCCGTGCCGCTTGCGCCCGCAGCCCCCGCCCGAGGGCAGGGTAGGCGGACGCGAGGTGCCGTCGGGGCGCTGACGCGTCATCGGCTGAATCAGCGGGGGCGGACTCCTCGGATGCCTCGCCGGGATGCAGCGCAGTGAGCCAGGCCTCGCCGTCGTCGAGGGCAAGCGCGTCGGGAGAGGGAACGAGGGCGGCCCGCTCCGGGGCAGCATCCTCGGAGGCGAGGGCGCGCAGCTGCCGGTAGAGGGTGGAGGGCTCCAGGCTCCGCCCGGCTGCCAGGTCCTGCGTCGACGTGATGGCGGTGAGGGGACCGACGTGGCGGCTCAGCGCTCGAAGGACAGTCCACCGCACCGCACCCGGCAGCTGGCGGCGCAGGGGCAACTGGCGGCCGAGCGCGTCGTTGAGGCGGGCGCGCTGCCGGTCCAGCAGCAGCGGGTCCTCGTTCGCCGCCTGCGCCATCGACTGCTCGTCGAGCCCTACGACGATGAGATGGTCCCGTCCCGCATATCCGGCCTGGCTGAGCGGCACGACGTGGAGGGCGCCCGGATGCGGCCCCTCGGCCCCGAAGCGCGTCTCGGCGACCAGCTCGCGCAGCAGGCGGGCCATCTGCCGGGCGGGCGCCTCGAAGGGCGCGGCGGACGCCCCCACCTGGTCGAGGTTTTCAATGATATCCGCGAGTGCTTTCCGTTCGAGGGCCGGGGCGTCCGCGTCATTTGCTTCGAACGGTCCGAAGCGTTCTAGAAAGGTGATAGCCTGCCGGGTCCCCTCACGCACCGACGTCGTCTGCGACGGGGCCAGGTCCAACAGCGCCTCGATGACGGTGCGGAGCGCGTGAAGCTTGGCCAGGCGTTCCTGGT
>JAAAOL010000285.1 GCA_009908885.1 Bacteroidota bacterium
TCCGACAAGCCCCCCGGCTGGACCTATCGCCCCGTCGACCATGCGCGCCACATCGCCCACCTGATCGACACGCTCGCCCTGCGCGACCTGACGCTCGTGGTGCAGGACTGGGGCGGCCCCCTCGGGCTGTGGTACGCCGTGCACCACCCGGAGCGCATCCGGCGGCTCGTGATCATGAACACGTGGATGTGGCCGGTCGCCCAGGACTGGCATTTCGTCGGCTTCAGCACACTGATGGGCGGGCCCCTCGGGCGCCTCGCCTGTACCTACCTGAACGCCTTCGCCCGCGTCGTCATGCCGCTCGGCTTCGGCGACCGCGCTCGGCTGACGCCCGACGCCCACCGGCACTACCTGCGCCCGCTGGATCGCCCCGAGGTGCGCAAAGGCACCTGGGTCTTCCCGAAGGAGATCGTGGGATCGACCGTCTGGCTGGCCCGACTCTGGGCGCGGCGGCACGCGATCACCGACCGGCCCGCGCTGCTGGTGTGGGGCCTGAAGGACCTCGCCTTCCGCGAGCACGAACTGCGCCGCTGGCAGGCCCTGCTGCCTCACGCCGAGACGCAGCGCCTCCCGACGGTGGGCCACTACGTGCAGGAAGAGATGGGTCCCGCGCTCGTCCCCATCGTGCACGACTTCCTGCGGCGAACGGAGTCCTGAGCGCGAGTCCCGGTACGAGGCAGGATGAATCCGTCATCCGGCTGGCAAGTTGGACGGTTGCGGATTTCAGGTTCCTCTTTCCTCTCTGACCCGCGACCTGCCAACCTGCGACCTTCTAACCTGCCGACCTGCAACCCGCCACCATGTCCGACCTGTTCAAAGAGGCCGCCCGCGAGTACCGCACCGCCAACGCGCCGCTGGCCGACCGGATGCGGCCCCGCACGCTGGACGAGTTCGTCGGCCAGCCGCACATCCTGGGCGAGGGCAAACTGCTGCGCCGCGCCATCCAGGCCGACCGCGTCACGTCGCTCCTCTTGTACGGGCCGCCGGGCACGGGCAAGACGACGCTCGCCCGCATCATCGCCAACACGACCGAGAGCCACTTCACGTCGATGAACGCGGTGCTCTCCGGCGTCAAGGACATCCGCGAGGCCATCGCCGGGGCCCAGCGGCGGCTGGAGCTGCACCGGCAGCGCACCATCCTGTTCGTGGACGAGGTGCACCGCTTCAACAAGTCCCAGCAGGACGCCCTGCTGCCGCACGTCGAGAACGGGACGGTCATCTTCATCGGCGCGACGACCGAAAACCCGTACTTCGAGGTCAACAAGGCGCTCGTCTCACGCTCCCGCGTGTTCGAACTCACGACGCTCACCGAGGACGACCTGCGCGCCGTGGCCCATCAGGCGCTCACCGACCCCGAGCGCGGCTACGGCGACCGCGACGTGCAGGTCGACGACGACGCGCTGGACCATCTCGTAGACGTGGCCAACGGCGACGCCCGCTCGCTCCTGAATGCGCTGGAGCTGGCCGTCGAGACGACCGCGCCGGACGACGACGGCGTCACCCCCATCGACCTGACGGTGGCCGAGGACTCGATCCAGCAGCGCGCCGTGCTCTACGACAAGGAGGGCGACGCCCACTTCGACACCATCAGCGCCTTCATCAAGAGCCTGCGCGGCTCCGACCCCGACGCCGCCCTCTACTGGCTGGCGCGCATGGTCTACGCCGGCGAGGACCCGCGCTTCCTGCTGCGCCGCATGCTCATCTTCGCCGCCGAGGACGTCGGCCTGGCCGACCCGCGCGCGCTCCAGATCGCCCAGAGCGCCGCCACCGGCTTCGAGTACGTGGGCATGCCCGAGGGCCAGTTTCTGCTGGCCGAGTGCTGCCTCTACCTGGCCACCGCGCCCAAGTCGAACTCCGCCTTTTCCTACTTCGACGCGCTCAAGCACGTCGAACAGGAGCAGACGGGCGACGTGCCGAACCCGCTCAAGGACGCCAGCCGCGACAAGGCTGGGCTGGGCCACGGCGTCGGCTACAAGTACCCGCATGCCTACCGCGAGGGCTACGTCCCGGAGCAGTACCTCCCGCCCGAGATGCAGGGCCTCTACTTCTACGCTCCCCGCGAGATCGGCTACGAGCAGAAGATCGCCGAGCGGCTGGAGCAGCTGCGCGCCCGCGACGCCGAGGAGAGCATCGAGAAGCGCGTGCGGCGGTACGTGGACGAAGGGTGAGCCGTCCGACTAATGCCCCATGCCCGGGCAGTCGACGCGGAATTCCCACTTGGTGTCGCTCTCCCCGGCGCAATTCGGGATGACCTCCACGCTGAGTTCGTCGTCGAATCCGGACAGGTCGAGCCGGACGGTCCGCTTCTCGCCGACGCATCCCGTGTCGTGCACGACGAGGCCGTTGTAGCGCACGAGCATCCGGTCCTTCTTGGTCCACGTCTCGTACCAGAAGGTGACGCTGCGCGCGCTGCCCACCCGGACGGTGACCCGCTCCGGCTGGTCCCCGCCCTGCTCGGCGACCTCGTTGCATGGCACGGTACGGTCGGGGGGATCATCGTCCGGCGGCGGCCCTCCGCTGCACGCCCCCGGCGGCAGCTCCGCCTCGAACGCGAGCTGGCGCAGGTGCCCTTCCAGGTTGGCGAAGGTGCTGTACGGCGTGGTGTTGTTGATCCGGCGGATCGGCGCCCAGGCGGCCTCGGTGCCGAAGGCGCAGCACTGCTTGTAGCGGTTGTCCCACTGCTGCGGCCCGTCCATGGCGATGCTGAGCCCGGCGTCGATGGCCTGGCGCATCCCGCCGAGCGCCCAGCTGTACCCGCCGGGGTCCTGCGCCCGGACGGCCGAGGCGATCGTCGCGTAGCCGTAGTGAAAGCAGGCGTTCAGCATGTACGAACTGCACGTCCCTTCCGACCGGCGCGTATCGACGCGGGCGGTGTTGATCGTCACCGAGAGCGTCTGCCGGTAGCGCTGGGCAATATTCCACAGCCGGTTCTGGCCGTGCTCGGGCCTGTACTGACCCGGATCGAAGCGGTCCAGGTCGGCCAGGATCATCCGCACGGCTTCACGTCGCCCGGTCGTCTGGTAGACCGCCGGCATTTCGGCTTCGGCTGCCCGGATCTCCGCCGCGGCGTTGGCCACGTTGCCGGCGACCGCCGCGAGCTGCGTCTGGTACGGCGTGCCGCCCTGAAAGAAGACCTCCAGGTAGGCCATCCGGGCGCTGGCCTGTCCGAGGCCGAGGGCGGCCCGGCACACGCGGGACTGCACCGGCCCCGCGTGGACGGCGAGCGCCAGGGGCGCGAGGATGATGAGAAGAGTGAGCGTCCGCGCATACCGTCGAGTCGCCATGTTCGCACCCGCTTAGTTAACAAGATGTTCACATTCAAAATACGACGCGCTGGCAGCCGCTGCAACCATCCGACCGTTGGTTCAGGCTAACGAACGGCTCCGCTCAACCGCCTCTTCTGTGGTTCTGGTGCACGCCGTAGACCACAGGGTACACCGGCCTTCTGCTCATCCCTGAACAAAGCGAGAGCCCGCCCGGCGCGATGGCCGAGGCGGGCTCTCATCTCAGCCCTCCCAAGCTGAGATAGTCGTTGGCTGTGGAGTCCGCCGGGTTACTTCACCAGCGTCACCCGCTGCGTCTCCAGGAAGCGCTCGCCCTGCACCCGCACCAGGTACACGCCGCTCGACAGCCCCCCGCCGTCGATCGTCACGCGCTGCATCTGGCCGGACGTGGCCGTGCCCGCGAAGAGCGTCTGCACGCGCTGGCCCAGCAGGTTGTAGAGGCCGACCTCCACGCGCTGCTCTTGCTGCACCGCAAAGCGCAGCGTCGCCTCCGGGTTGAACGGGTTCGGGTAGGCGGGCTCGACCACGTACTGCTCCGGCAGGCCGATCACGACCTCCACTTCCGGGCTGTACTCGAACGCACCGTCGAAGTCGACCTGCTTGAGGCGGAACGTGTGCGTGCCCGGCGTGAGGTCGGTCGCGCGGTGGCTGTAGCTCTTGGGCAGTTCCGTGGTGCCGTGGCCTTCGACGAAGGTGAGCGTCGACCATGACTTGGCCGCGCCGTCGGCGTCGAGCACCTGCACGTCGAAGCCCGCGTTGTTGGTCTCCGAGGCCGTCGTCCAGCGCAGGATCACGGCCTCGCCGTCCACCGTCGCGTCGAAGGAAGTGAGTTCGACCGGCAGGTTGCCACCGCCGAAGACGACGAATTGGTCGTCTGCACACAGTTGTACATTGTTCGAGTCCGTGAAGCACGTCTCAGCATCGTTGAACCATTCTCCAATAGTGGTATTCACGAAGTTTGGAATCTCAACGTCGAAAATGATATCCAAGAACTCACTGGCTCCGAGAGTAAACCCGGTAGTCGCCGATCCATCTCCGAATGTAACCGTCTGAGTATTACCTGAGATACTTGTGAAGACATCCGTACCGTCTGCTGCGGTCTGGGGGGTCCCTCCGTTGACAGCATAAGACGTACTCTCCGACACGTAGCGAACGTCCGTAGGGTCACCATCATCCGTGCTGGGAAGTTCATCGATGACCGGATCGAAAGTCACTGAATTTGAACTGGTATTGTATACCCTAATTCTGTACTCGTAGATGAGCGACTCTTGATTCTGAGCAAAATTGAGCTCGTTCGTCGTCGCACTGTACTTATCCACGGTCGGACAGATATTGGAGCTGTTGCGGCTGACTGCCTCCGTGATCGTGAAGTCCCCATCGGATACACCCGGACCAATCGGATCGGAGCAGCTCGTGTGGAATTCCGCATTCTGTACACCGTTGACAAAAACTCCTACCTCTGGTCCAAGTGTGTTTGTACCTGCTGTCGCATCGTCGGCAGTAAATTCTTCGCCTGGCTGAACGGTTTGAGGACCGAAGGCAGTCGTGCCGTTGTTACTCCCTTGCACAATATC
>JAAAOL010000158.1 GCA_009908885.1 Bacteroidota bacterium
GCCGCAGGCGAGCCGTCGTAGAGCGTCAGCACGCCCCCGTCTACCTGGTGCCGCTGGTCGGGGCGGACGAGCAGCACGGGCAGGTGGGCGCGGTCCAGCACGGCCTGCGCCGTCGTGCCGATCTTGCGGCGGCTGCTCCGGCTGGACCCGGCCTGCCCCAGCACGAGCAGGTCCGCCTCGGCGGCGACCTCCAGCAGCTCACGCGGCACGCGGCCCCGCGTCACCTCGAACGTATGCTGGATCCGCAGCGTCCGGATGGCCGTGGCCAGGGCCTCGCGGGAGCGCTCGGCCTGGACGCGGAAGACGCGCTCCAGGCGCAGGCTCGTCATCTGACGCGTCGACGTGGTGAACGTGGACATCTCCTGCGCGATGGGCAGCTCCGCCGCACGCAGCAGCTCGACGTCCTCGACGAAGACGCCGCGCAGCTCGGCGCCCACGTCGGCAGCCAGCCGGGCGGCCACGTCCAGCGCCGCCAGGCTATGCCCCGACGCGTCGAGCGCGACGAGAACACATCGAATGGGACGGTCGGTCACGTCAGGCATCGGACATCGCCTCCGAGGCTCCATCGGTCATCACGAACTGGCGACGGCGCGCGGCGAACTGGGCGAGGCGCTGCGTCACGCGGTGGTTGACGGTGCCTTCGGGGTACTGCCCCTGCTCGTCCGGCGCGCCCGCGGGCTGGCCCGTCAGCAGCGCGAGGCCCTGGTCGATAATCTCCACCGGATACACGTGGAACCGCCCCGCCTCGACGGCCTCGACCACGTCCTGCCGCAGCATCAGGTGCTTCACATTGGAATGCGGGATGAGCACGCCCTGCTCGCCCGTCAGCCCGCGCCCTTTGCACACGTCGAAGAAGCCCTCGATCTTTTCGTTCACCCCGCCGATGGGCTGCACCTGCCCGCGCTGGTTCACCGAGCCCGTGACGGCCAGCGACTGCTTGAGCGGCACCTCCGCCAGCGCCGAGAGCAGCGCATACAGCTCGGCGGACGAGGCGCTGTCGCCCTCCACGCCGCCGTACGACTGCTCGAAGACGAGGCTGGCTGAGAGCGAGAGCGGCTGCTGCTGCGCATAGCGCCCGCCCAACAGGCCCGCCAGGATGAGCACGCCCTTGGAGTGGATAGGCCCACCGAGGGCCACCTCCCGCTCGATGTCGACCACCTCGCCCTTGCCGAGGCGCACGCGGGCGGTGATGCGGTTCGGCTTGCCGAAGGCGAAGTCGCCCGCCTGGAGGACGGCGAGCCCGTTGACCTGCCCGACCACGGCGCCCTCGGTATCGATCAGGATCGTGTCGCGCTGGATCTCCTCGTGGATGCGCTCGCGGATCCGGTCGGCGCGGCGCACCTGGGCGTCGATGGCGCGCTGCACGTCGGCGGCGGTGATGACGTCGTGCCCGTTGGTCCCGGCCCAGTAGTCGGCCTCGCGGACCAGGTCGTGGACGCTCTGCAGGTGCGTGCTCAGCTTCTCGGCGTCCCCGGCGAGGCGGGCCGCCCGCTCCACCACGCGCGCCATCGCCTCCCGGTCGAGCGCCCGCAGGTCGTCCTCGTGCGTGAGGTGGGCGATCAGGTCGGCGAAGCGGCGCTGCGTGGCGTCCTCGCGGTCGGTCCGCTCGTCGAAGTCGGCCATCACCTTGAACAGCTCCGAGAAGTCCGGGTCGTAGGCCTTGAGCAGGTAGTACTCCAGCGGCGTCCCGAGCAGCACCACCTTCACGTCCAGCGGGATCGCCTCGGGCTCCAGCGTGACCGTGCTGATGAGCCCGAGCGCCTGCTGCGGCGACTCGATGCGGATTTCGTTGGCGAAGAGCGCCCGCTTGAGGCCTTCCCACGCGAAGGGCGCCATGAGCAGCTTGCGGGCTTCGAGGACGAGGTAGCCACCGTTGGCCCGGTGCAGCGCGCCGCCCTTGATCAGGTTGAAGTCCGTCACCAGCGCCCCCATCCGGGCGATCTGCTCGACGCGCCCGACGAGGTTCTGGTAGTGCGGGTTGTCCTCGTAGACGACCGGCGCGCCCTCCGCCTCACTGTTGTCCACGACCACGTTGACGCGGTAGCGACGGAAGAAGACTTCCTCGCTGGGCCCGCCGTCGGTCTCACTCTCATCGGCGAAGGGGTTGCGCTGCTGCCCGCCGACGATGGTCTCCACGTTCTCGACGATGTCATTGCGCACCGCCTCCAGGTACGTCACCACGTCGTCGTAGTCGGCGTAGGTCTCGCGGAGCTCTTTGAGCAGGTCGCCCACGGCATACTCGGCCACCTCGCGGTTGAGTTCGCGGATGCGCTTGCGAGCCTCGCGCTGCCGCTGCGGCACCTGCCGCATCACCTGCCGCAGCTCGTCCTGAAACTGCTCGATGGCCTCTTGCAGCCGCTCCTTCTCTTCCTCGCCGAGCTGCTGAAACGCTTCCTGCGAGATGACCTCGCCCTCCTCCACCGGCGCGAACGCAAAGCCGTTGGGCGTCCGCAGCAGCGCCACACCCTCCTCCTGCGCCCGCTCCTGCAACTGCTGCACCTTGTGCTCCTCCTCTTCCGTCGCCTCTTCCTGGATGGCCTGGCGGCTCATCTGGTACTCTTCGCTCTCGAAGGCCGCCGGAAGGGCCGACTTGAGGTCCTCGACGAACTGCTCCATGTCCTTGCGCAGCTCCGTGCCGACGCCCGGCGGCAACTGCAGCATGCGCGGCGTGCGCGCGTCTTCGAAGCACTTGACGTAGCACCAGTCCGACGGCGCCGAGCGCTCCTGCGCCGCCTCGTCCAGATAGTGGCGCACCAGCGCGTGGCGGCCCGTCCCCGGCGGTCCGAGGACGAAGATGTTGTAGCCGTCCTGGGAAATGCCGATGCCGAACTGCACGGCCTCGACGGCGCGGTCCTGCCCAACGATGTGGGTCTGCGCCTCCAGGTCGGCGGTCGTCTCGAAGTCGAAGATGGACGGATCACAGCGCCGGTACAGCGCCTCGGGGGAAAGAGCGTCTGGCGTATCCAAGGGATCGATCCGGATGATGAGCGGGGCTGTCGATGCGGAGGGCGCGTAGATGCTATCGAAACCTGCTACAACCTAATCATTCCAGCCGTTTAATGGCGAGCGTTTCATGTTCGATGTCGGTGATATTATCCAAACTCAAGTTGTGTCCTTCCACGTACGGCGGAACGAGACCACGGACCGCAGACCGCAGACCGCGGAAAACCGCTCATTCTGGCCGTCTGCCGTCCGCGGTCTGCGGTCATAGGGCAACAGGGAGTCTATCTCACAGCTTGGGTTATCCAAGGGTGCTCGTTTTGAGGATACATGGCGCCTCGCCATCGCCACGGCTGTAAAACCCACCGAGGCTCCACAGAACGCAGCCGAACGGTACCGTATGTTGTGGCTGTCGACGTGAGCCTCATCACCCCTGGCTGCGCATGGACACCCCCTTGCTCAACGTCTTCATCTACGCGTCCATCACCGCCCTGGCGACCGGGCTGGGCGCGATCCCGCTCCTGTTCGCCAAGCACGTCCCGCGCACGTGGCTCGGCCTGGGCAACGCCATGGCGGCGGGCCTCATGCTGGCGGCCAGCTTCAACCTCGTCTACGAAGGCATCGACCGGGGCGCTGCCCGCACGATGGGCGGCATGGTGCTGGGCCTGCTCTTCATCGTCGCCAGCCGCCGCCTGCTCTCCAACGGCGACGAGGAGAGTCACATCGGCCAACTGCACGGCGCCGATGCGATCAAGGCCCTGCTCATCGTGGGGGTGATGACGGTGCACTCGGCCGCCGAGGGCATCGGCGTAGGCGTCTCATTCGGCGGGGGCGAATCGTTCGGTGCGTTCATCTCCATCGCCATCGCCGTGCACAACATTCCGGAGGGCCTCGCCATCAGCCTGGTGCTGGTGCCCAAGGGCGTGCAGGTGTGGAAGGCCGCCGGATGGAGCATCTTCTCCAGCCTGCCACAGCCGCTCCTGGCCGTACCCGCATTCCTGTTCGTGGAGGCGTTCGAGGCGGTGCTGCCCGTCGGCCTTGGCTTCGCGGCAGGCGCCATGATCTGGATGTCCATCTCGGAGCTGCTGCCCGACGCCCTGGACGAGGCCCGGCCCAACGCCGTCGCCATCGCCCTGACACTGTCCATCATCGCGATGACGGCGTTTCAGACGTGGGTGAAGGGATAGAGAGCTGGGTACGGGTGGATGGGAGTGTGGGAGTGGGGGAAGTGTGACTGATGCGTGGGACAGCCGTCCGGTCAGACCCAGCCCTTTTCTTTCGCCTCCGCGTAGCCCTCGGCCCGCAGGATCGAGGCCGGGTTGTCCAGCTTGCCATAGCCCCACTCGTTGAGTTGGCTGCGATCGCCGTTGTAGTCGGTGTGCGTGTCGCGGCGGATGATCTCTACGATCCCCAGGTCAGCGGCCAGCTTCCACGTCTCCGCCTTCGTCCGGTACATGAGCGGCGTGTGGATGCGAATGTCGTGATCCAGCGCGAGCGTCAGGCTCGTCTCCATGCTGTCGATGAAGACGCGGCGGCAGTCCGGATAGCCCGAGTAGTCCGTCTGGCACATCCCGCCCACCAGGTCGTAGATGCCGCGCGTGTAGGCGTGGCTGGCCGCCATCGTCAGAAAGAGCGCGTTGCGGCCGGGGACGAACGAGGCGGGCAGGTCGGGGTCGCGCTCGTGTTGGGCAGAGACGTCCTTGTCGTGCTCGGTGAGGGCCGAGCCGGAGAGCGTGCCGGTGATGTCGAAGACCGAGAAGCGCACCTCCGCCTCGTCGGCGATGAGGCGGGCCTGCTGGAGTTCGACGTCGTGCTTCTGGCCGTAGTCGAAGCCGAGAGCCTCGACGCGCTCGAAGCGCTCCTTGGCCCAGTAGAGGCAGGTCGTCGAGTCCTGGCCTTCC
>JAAAOL010000217.1 GCA_009908885.1 Bacteroidota bacterium
GCGCGTACAGAAAGGCGTCCTTCGCGCAGGAGGAAAAATCAGTGGGGTGCAGAATACGGCGAATGTGCAGCATGGGTCGTCTGAAGATACGAACTGGGGTTCAGGTCGCGGTCGGGTTATCGCGTGGCGGCCTGCACCGTGCGAACCGGAGCGGACGTCATGTCGGCCATCTTCCGAACGCACAGTACTGGCGAGGTGGCCGACCGCAACACCTTCTCAGCGACGCTACCGAGCAGCATCCGTTCCATACCCACGCGCCCGTGCGTGGCGATGACGATGAGGTCGAGCTGCCGGTTCTTGGCATAATCGATGATGTCGCGCGCCGGATACCCGAACCGCGCGTGGACGCTGTACGGCACGTCCGGCCCGCCCACCTCTTCGATCCATTCGGTGAGTTCGTTCCGCGTACGCTGCTTGGCCTCGGGGGTGTTGACGTAGGCCGATTCGAGTTCGTAGACCCCGGGAATCTGAGCCTCTTCTAGCACATGCAGTACGTGGAGCCGTCCGCCCGTCCGCGTAGCGATCTCACGTGCCAGCCGCAACGCCTGCGCAGAGTAGTCGGAGAAGTCGACCGGCACCAGGATGCGCTCGAAGGTGGGCGCCTTGAGGGTCTGCGCCTTGATGCCGACGGTGCACACCGGGCACGGCGCGATCCGGACGACCTCTTCCGCCACGCTGCCGAGCAGCAGGCGTCGCATGCCGCGCCGCCCGTGCGTGCCCATCACGATCAGATCCACCTGCTGACGCTCGGCATAGGTCAGGACGCCTTCGGCCGCGGAGGGGTGCGTCACCTGCGCCTCCACGAATTCCACGTCGAGGTTCAGCTGCTGCCGTACGTCTTCCAGGTGCTGATTCATGCGGACGGCCACCTGTTCGGGCGCATCCTGCTGAAGCCGCTCCGCCGGGATCGACGCCTCCTCGATGATGTGCAGCACGTGCAGCTCTGCGCCGAAGAACGCAGCGAGGTGGGCGGCGTGGTTGAAGGCGCGCTCGGCGCAGTCGGAGAAGTCCGTCGGGAAGAGAATACGATCGATGCGTAGCATGACGGATAGGGATTAATCTATGGAAGGGGCGAGCGCTGTTGAGCGCGGGGGATGGCTATGGAACGGTCGCCGTAGGCTCCGCCTGCGCACTCGGGCGGGACGGCGGTGCCGAACGGCCCGCGACGGGCCCTTCCCGGGCAATGTAGACGGGGCAGGCGACGCTTCGCACCAGCTGGCGCACGTGATCCGGCTGAAACAGTCCGCCGCGGCGCACATGCGGCCCCAGCACGAGCAGCCCGGTCCCCGTGGCGTGGACGTATGGCGGGATGACGGCTGCCGGCGCGCCCATGAGCACCTCGCAGGCCACCTGGACGTCTGGGCCGGGCACCTGCTCGACCCAGGCTTCGAGGTGACGCCTCCCTGAGGCTGTCGATGCAGCGGCGCCGTCACCAGATCGAGTCACGTGCAGCACCGTCATCCGGGCCCCGTAGAGCGCGGCGAGGCTGCGGGCTTCCTCGACCGCCCGGGCATCCCGAACGCCCGAAACCGCAGCGACGAAGGTCCGCACCGGCGGGACGCTCGGCCGGGCCGTGTCGTGCTCCCCGGTGGGAACGACGAGCACCGAGCGTCCGGCGCGTCGCACGACCGATTCGGCCACGCTCCCGCGCAGCCACCGTTGCCACCCGGTGCGTCCGTGCGTGCCCGTCACTACGAGATCAATCTCGTGATGGCGGGCGTAGCGGCAAATGACGCTCTCGGCGGTCAGCCCGTGCGCCACCGCGACGCGGATGCGTTCGGGGCCGAGCGCCGCCTCTTCCGGCGGGCCCAGCCGGGACAGGGCCTTGCGCACCTTCTCAAGCTCCTTGTCGTAGAGCCCCGGCAGGGCCGTCGACTCCATGAACACGGGCTCGGCGTAGAGTACGTGCAGCGTCGCCCCGGCCCGCCGCGCCAGATCGACGGCATAGCGCACGGCCCGTTCTCCGCAGGAGGAGAAGTCACGGGCTACCAGAATGTGATCCAGCCGCAACATCGGCTCAGCGTGTTCGGTTAGGGAAGGGTGCAGCCTTAGTCTACCCTACGGAGGACGCCACGGCTGACAGTAATCGCAGGGTTGCGCTGTGGGGAAATCATCGCCCCCGTTGTAGGGATATCTCCGACGCGCACGCGTCCCTCTTGCACCTGCTTGCGGTCCGGCGTACCCTACGCTGTGGCGCGCCTCTCTCCCATCTGCCGTAGCCATGTCGCACGCTGCCTCATCGCCATCGCGTCAGGAGCGACTGTTGGCGTTTCTCGCGTCGCCGGATTCGTATCCGCATCGGCCCGCCTCCGTCGAGCTGATCCAGACCCACATCTCCATCGTCGCCCTCGCGCCGCCCTGGGTCTACAAAATCAAGAAGCCCGTCGATTTCGGCTTTCTGGACTTCACCACGCTGGAGCAGCGCAGGCACTATTGCGAGGAGGAGGTCCGCCTCAACCGCCGCCTCTGCGAGGAGCTGTACGTCGGCGTCGTCCCCCTGTATGGCGCGGCGGACACGTTCAGCTGGACGGAGGGCGACGACGTGGTCGAGGTCGCCGTCAAGATGCACCAGCTCGACCCGGCGTATTTTCTGGACGCCTGGCTCGACCGCGACGCCCTCACCGACGCGCACCTGGACCGCGTGGTGGAGCGACTGGCGGCGTTTTACGAGGCCCTTCCGGGATCGCCCGCAGCAGCCTCCTGGGGACGCCCCCAGCGCCTTCGCATCAGCATCGATGAGAACTTCGACCAGACTGAGGCGATGGTCGGGCAGGCCGTCTCAGCCCCGGCCTTCGAGGCCCTCCGGTTCTTCATGGATCGCTTCCTCGACGCCCACGCCCGCCTGCTGCACCACCGCCGCAGCGCGGGGCACGTGGTGGATGGACACGGCGACCTCCGCCTCGAACACATCCACCTCACCGACGAGCGCGTGTGCATCTACGACTGCATCGAGTTCAGCCAGCGCCTCCGCGCCGTCGACGTGGCCAATGACGTGGCCTTCCTGGCGATGGATCTGGACATGCACGACCGGCCCGCCCTCGCGCGCACCTTCGCCGACCGGATGGCCGACGCCCTCGACGACCCCGACCTGCTGCACCTCATCGACTTCTACAAGAGCTATCGCGCCCACGTCCGCGCGAAGATCGAGGGCTTTCAGGACCTGGACGCGATGACCGACCCGCAGCGGCACAGGCACCAACAGCGCGCTCGACGCTTCTTTCAGCTCGCCCTGCGCTACGCCGTCGCCGACTCCGGGCCGTTCGTGCTCATCGTCATGGGGAGCGTCGCCACGGGAAAAAGCACCCAGGCGGCCACCCTCGGCGACGTGCTGGGTTGGCCCGTGGTGTCCTCGGACCGCGTGCGGAAAGAGACCGCCGGAGTGCCGTTGCACGAACGCCCCGACGATGCCACCCGCGACGCCCTGTATGCGGCCGAGCGGACGGAGACCGTCTACGCGACGCTGGCCGAGGACGCCCTGACCCACGCTGCGCAGGGCCGGGGCATCATCCTGGACGCCACCTTCAGCCGCCGCACCCACCGGGACGCCCTCCGCGAACGCCTGCGGTCGCAGAAGACGCCGTACTGCGTCGTCGAGCTGACGGCACGGGACGAGGTCATCCGTGCGCGTCTGGCCCAGCGTGAGGATTCCGCCGACGTCGTCTCCGACGCCCGCCTGGCCGACCTGTCGATGCTGCGCGACCGCTACGAGCCGCCGGACGCCCGCGAGGACGCCTTCCACCTGACGATCGACGCTTCCGGCACGCCGGACGAGACGACGCAACAGATCCTGACCGACCTGATCCGCCTCCGGCTGTGAGACCGGCTTCCATCCGCGGCCTATCCCCTCATACCGTTTTCAGTTGGCGAGGGCCGTATAGCTTCGTGTTGCGTAATGCGTAATGCGTGATGCGTGAAAAGGCGCTGATGGAGCGATGGCCGGTCCATCACGCACCGCAGACGACGGACCACGCACGACGGACCGAAACAGGCGGCATCAGTATCCGGACACCAACAATTTGTGTCAGTATCAGCCATCACCTGCTCCGTTTCCGGTGCCCGACCGCTCCCGCTCGCCCTCCCCGCCGCGCCGAACCGACGGCAACCTGATCGACGTCTACACCGACGGGGATGCTGCGTTTGCGGCGGCGCTCGATGCCATCACGTCGGCCCGCGAGCGCGTGTGGCTGGAGATGTACATCTTCGAGCCCGACGCGACGGGACGCCTCGCCATCGACGCGCTGGCCCGAGCGGCCCAACGGGGGTGTGACGTGGTCGTGCTGTTCGACCGCTGGGGATCGCCGCGATTTAGCCTGCGCCATGCCGCACCGATCCACGCGGCGGGCGGGCAGGTTGCCGTCTACAACCCCCTCCTGCCCTGGAACAAACTCGGACGCTCTATCGCCCCGATCCTGCACCGGGATCACCGCAAGCTGCTGATCGCCGACGACACGGCGTTCGTGGGCGGGCACAACATCAGCACGGCGTACGGCGGACCCGGCCCGGAGCTGTTCTGCGACCTGACGGTGCGCCTCCGCGGCCCCTGCCTCCGGGACCTCGGCCGGGTCTTCAACAGCGCCCTCGCACGCGCCACCGGGCAGACGCGTCCCGGTCCCCCCGCTCCTCCCGCCAACGCCGACGGCGTCCCCGTGCAGGTGCTGGCCCTCGACGCGCGTCAGCAGGAGTACAGCCTGGACGTGGCCATCCGTGCGCTCCTGCGCATCGCCAGGCGCCGCTGCTACGTGGCAACGCCGTATTTCATCCCACCCCCCTGGTTCATCGAGGCACTCACCCGGGCGGCTCAGCGCGGGGTAGACGTGCGCATC
>JAAAOL010000308.1 GCA_009908885.1 Bacteroidota bacterium
AAGCTCGGGATAGTCGTCTCGATGTAGACCTTCGGCACAGACACGCTATTCTATCTTATGGGCACCAGGATAACGGCGCGGCGGTTAACCGGAGGGTTCTGCGCGGGCTTGTCCGCGCAGGTTCCTTCCGCGTTCAACCGCCAGTTATGTGGAGTGTCGCGTCAGCGACCGGAACATCACTGGGGGCGTAGCCGCCGCGCCGTTGATGTGCTTCAATTTATCGCCTGCGATGACGCGAAGCAACGTCGTTCGAGAAAACGCCGACCAACCCTGCGTCCGCGTTGATGCGCTTGTTATGTGCCCCTTGAGCATCAATGGTCAATGGGAGCACGATTGAGCTCCCATTCTTCGTCGGACAACATAGCCTTGCTAGCAATTACGCCTATGAGGTCTTCAAGTCTCTCCTCCAGGCGTTGACTATAATCTGCAAGACCATGCAAGGTTACTATTTCCGGATAGTATGCTCTCCTTTCGGAATAGTTAGGAGTCTGAAATCGGAATTCGTATGGTGCAAATTTCACCTCCTCAACAATAATCGAAGCTTGGGCATCTATGTATGCACTAAACAGCTTTCCATCGAGCAACACGACTGGCCTAACGAGATTGATGAAACATGGTGAAGCACGGAGGTCACTAACAGGTTCTTCTGTCTGATTCCCGAGCTTCATGCGCAATCCCTTTACAAGATGCTCTGCAGCTTTTACAGAAGTTACAGTCGCTGCCCACCATCGAGAAGGTTTATCGGGCGAAGAGAAGGCTTCATGTACGCCATAGCCACTCCAGCCAAGTTCAGGTCCAAGCGATAGCGCTTTGAGATGACGTGTGAACTGGAAGCCGGTATAAGGCAAGTTTGAGGTCTCGATTAGCTGCAACCACCCTCCACCCAGACCGAGATCATCGGACTTCTCATACCTTAGAACGACCCATGGCTTCGACGACTTTTTAACCTCTACTGCCAAGAAAATTGAAACCGTAATAATAGGCTTGCCATCTGCGATAGCCCGTCTTGAACAATTTGCCTTGAGGTCGAGTTCTCGTGTAATCTGCTCGTCATTGTCAAAGTATGTGTGACCAGAAGTAACCAACCAGTGTCTGTCAAATAGAAGCCGAGCTGCCTGCATCTCTGAGCCAAACCCAGACTCCTCCAAATTCCTGGCTATTTTCTCTTCAAGATCTCCCATACTTGGAGTGCTGGCGTCTTTTGGGCACATAACTTATGAGTATTTCAACCCGGTTGACATAACACTCTTATCGAGCAGGCGCTAACCCCTTGTTACTGAGGCAGATCATGAAAGAAGCTGCATGATATGTCAACACGGTTGATATAATACGTGATAATTCACGGCGTGGGGTGTCAATACAACACCCCGCACCTCCAGTATACCTACCTGTTAGAGAAATTTCATCACTACCTCCCGATTCCAAGGCCAAGCGGGTCACAGCTTCTCCTGCAACGTCGCGAGGGCCGCCAAGATGTCCTCGCGATGCGCCGCGTCGTCCCGTCCGTCGTCTTCGCGAACCCGCAGGCTTGGCAGACCACCCGGACGGCGGACTCGGCGTAGGGCGCTGGCACCACGAACGCCTTCGCGCCGCAGGTCGGGCAGGCAACCAGCGGCGGGTCCTCACGCGTGGGCGTCCTGAGAGTAATGCGGGTCGTGCGGTCGCCGGGATGTCGGTGCGGAGGAGACGCGGGCGGGACGAAGAGGGGTCGGTTGCGTGGTGACGGGGGACACCGGCTTCACTCGTGGGCGTCATCGGTCGTGGCAAGCTCTGGTTTTTTCGCCAGCACCTCCACCTCGTACAGCCCGCGCACGGCGTTGGCGAGGTAGACGGCGGTGCAGCGCTGAAGGTCATCGACTGTGACAATGCGCTCCTGGATGCGCCCCTCGTCCAGCAGCCAGGCCCGGTAGGTGCCCGCCAGCAGGCCCGAGGCCACCGGCGGCGTGTAGCACGTCCCATCCAGGTCGAGGATCACGTTGGCGATGGTGGACTCGGTCAGCTCCCCACCTTCGTTGTAGAGCAGCACGTCGTCGGCTTCCGGGTGGGCGGCGCGAGCGGCCTCGTAGACGCGGCGGTGGGTCGTCTTGTGGTACAGAAAGGGATCGCTGGCGTCCACGGGCGCATCGGCGAGGACGACGGTGGGCCGGGCAGACGGGTCCCCGGCGTCGTCCTCCAACGGAAGGGCCTGCAGCGTGATCTTCCCGCCTACATCGACCAGCAGTCGCAGTTTGTGCGGCTGTGCGGGCAACCCCGCGGTGGCCTCGGCGAGGTGCTGCCGCACGGCGTCCAGGTCCAGCGGCACGTCGAAGTAGGCAGCCGTGCGCTGGAGGCGGTCGAGGTGGTAGTCCAGCAGCGCGACCCCGTCGTCTGGCGTCCACCGCATCGTCTCCAGCAGCTCGAACGGCGGGGGCGGGGGCTGGAGCACGCGCGCCTTGGTGCGGCATTCCAGCGCCTCAGCGTCCGGCTCGGAGTCCCACACGATGCCGCCCCCGACGCCGTACTCGATCTGCCCGCGCTGGCGGTCGACCAGCAGCGTGCGGATCGCCACGTTGAACTGCGCCCGACGGTCCGGCGCCACGAAGCCGATGGCGCCCGTGTAGATGCGGCGCGGGGCCGTCTCCAGCGCGGCGATAAGTTGCATGGTGCGGGCCTTGGGCGCCCCGGTGATCGACGCGGGCGGAAACAGCGCGCCGAACACGTCCGCCAGCGTCGCCGCGCTGCGCGCCTCGACGGTCGAGGTCATCTGCCAGACCGACGGATACCGCTCCACCTCGAACAGGTGCGGCACCGCGACGCTCCCCCGCTCGGCGATGCGGCTCAGGTCGTTCCGCACCATATCGACGATCATCAGGTTCTCGGCCTGGTCTTTCGCCGAGGCGCGCAACTGGCGAGCCTGCGCCTGATCGGCGTCCCAGGACGGCCCGCGCGCTGCCGTGCCCTTCATCGGACGGGAGACGAGACGGTCGCCGTCTCGGGCGAAGAACAGCTCGGGCGAGGCGCTGCACAGCACCCAGTCGCCAGTATCGACGTAGGCGCCGTAGGGCGGACGATGCGCCCGGGCCAGATCCAGAAACAGCGGCCACGGATCGTCCCGAAACAGCGCGCGCAGCCGGTAGGAGTAGTTGACCTGATAGGTGTCGCCCTCGCGGATGTGGTGCTTGACCCGCTGCAACGCTCGCCGGTAGGCCGCCGGCGTAACTGACGGCGTCCACGACTGCTCCCACGACGCCCCCTCCCCGTCCGGCAGCACGACGGGCACAGGCGCGTCATACAGCCCGAACCAGCACAGCGGAAACCGTCCGGGATCGCGCACCGTGAGCGCCGCGTCGAAGGCGGGCGCGGCCTCATAGGCGACGAACCCCGCCGCCCATCCTCCGGCCTGCGCGTGGGCCTCTACCTGCTCCAGCACCGTCCGCACGGCCGCCACCGTCTCGGCCACCAGCACCCGCTCTGGCGTGGCAAACCGCAGCCACCGCTCGCCTCCCGCATCGCGCAGAAGCACGTCGCCGGGGGAAGGACGGGCGTCGAGGATCGGCATACCGTGATTCCGGAGGTGACACATCTGGAGCAACCATGCACTCGCCTCCCTTCAATCCACAACACCGCGAACAGATTCCAACCCCGGCATGCCGTCATCGTCGGGCTGGTGCGAATCCGGTCGTCAGCGCGGGGAGAACCATCACCGAGGACACGAACACCTCCCAACCCAAAACCCAAAACCCAAAATCCTACTCAGCGGCGGTGGACACGTGCTCCAGCATCCAGGCAGCAGCGGTGCGCACCCGCTCGTCGACGTCGTCGGTCGCGTCCCGGGCCCGGTCGATCAGCGTTGTGGACGGCGCGGCGGCGGCGTGGTAGAAGGCGCAGGCCTGCAGGCGCGGGTCCGGCCCGTCGATGAGCAGCAGGAGCGCGTCTTCCAGGCTGTGGACCTGCTGCCCCAGCAGGCGGGCGCCCGTCTCGGCGGTGGCCTGGAGCGACGGCGGGTCGATGATGGGGCCGAGAAGCTGGCGCAGGTCGTAATCGAGCACGCTGTTGAGCCACTCGACGGCGAGGGCGCGCAGGTGCTCTTTGTCGCTCGTATAGGCGGTGTACGCGTGCCGGACGGCATGCTCCGGGCAGTAGAGGCCGAGGAGGTAAAAGATGCGCCTGGCGCTGCGGTCGAGGTGGTCGTCGAGCAGCTCGGGGAGCGGCGGCACGTGGTCGGGCACCGACACTGCCGACAATGTATCGCGTGCGTCCTCGCCCTTCGCCCACTGGATCGACTGGGCGAGGCCGTAGTAGATGCCCGCCTCGCAGCGCAGCGCGTCCTCGACCGGCTCGACCGGGATCTCCACCTCAGGCTGCTCCATGCGGAGGCGGTGCAGGGCCGTCGTCACGTTGTGGCGGAGGACGGGATCTTCGCAGCGCAGGCGCGTCATCAGGAGATCGACGGAGCGTTGCTCGGGGATGGCACTCAGCACGCGCGGCAGGCGGCGGCGCACGACGGCGGAGGTGTCCGGCGCTTCAAAGGCGGCGACGAGTTCGTCCAGGATCGTCCCACCGTACCGCGATAGCGCATTCCAGGCCTCGACGTGCACGGGATCGTCCTCCAGGCGGTCGATCAGAACCGGCACGAAGGCGGAATGCCGCGCAGCGCCCATGCTGCGGACGGCGGCCCGGCGCACGTCGGGGTCGTCGTCCCCGGCCAGGACCGTCAGGTACTGTTGCGTGTCGTCGTCGGCCTGGGCCAGCACCTCCGCCAGCGCTGCCCGGAGCGCGGCGTCCTCGTGATGCAGCAGCGCGTCGATGGCGGCGGCGCCGAGGCAGGACGTGTGCTCGTCCG
>JAAAOL010000431.1 GCA_009908885.1 Bacteroidota bacterium
CGAGATCGCCTTCGAGGACCTGACGACCGGGCAGCTCGTCGAGGTCCGCGGCGTCTACGACGACCAGGACACCCTCCTCGCCACCCGCATCGAGGAGAAAGAAACGGGCCCGACCCCGAACGGTATGGCCGTGGGTGGCGGGGCAGGCTCCTTCCACATCCTCGGGACGCCGCGCGCATCGTTCAGCGCGGTCACCGTGGACGACCGCGTGGTCTTCGTCGGCGGCTTCGGACGCCTGGGGCCCCTCGACCTCGTCCAGATGCTGCACCCCGACGGCCAGCTCTCAGACCTCCCCGCGCTGCCCGAAGCCCGAGGCGGCCTGGCCGCCGTTGCTCTGGGCGACAGCATCATCGCCCTGGGAGGACGCATTACAACCGATCGCGCGCTGGACGACGTGCTGGTGCTGGACCTCTCCGGCGGCGGCGCGTGGGAGCCCATGCCCCGGATGAACGAGGCCCGCACGTCGGCCGCCGCCGTCCGCGTCGGCGGTACGCTGTACGTCATCGGGGGCCGCAACGCCACCGGGCGCGTCCTCGACACCGTCGAGTCGCTGACGCTCTCGGACACGAACGACGCAGCGGACGACCAGCCGACGCGGCATCGGCTGCGCCTCGGTCAGAACTATCCGAATCCTTTCAGCGGCACGACCACGATCACCTTCTCCGTGCCGACGACGTCCTCTCAGGCGCCGGTGCATCTCGCCATCTACGACCTGCAGGGACGCCACGTGGCCACGCTGGTCCGCGGCACCCTCCCCCCGGGCACGCACCAGGTCCGCTGGGACGGACGGACGTCCGCTGGCAACCCCGTCAGCAGTGGCGTATACTTCTATCGCCTCCAGCACGAAGGGCGCACGGTGCACGCGATGATGACGCTCGTCCGGTAACGATGGTCTCCTTACGCACGGCCCTGTTTCTGGCGCTCCTGATCATCGTCCCGCTCCCCCGTCCGGCGAACGCGCAGACGGCGCCCTCGGTCGAGGCCGTGTGGGACGCCTATCAGCAGCTCGATTATGAGGCCGCGACCGACGCGGCGACCGCTGCCCTTCGCATGCCGGAGCAGTACAGCGTGGCGGAGCTGGCCGAGTTCCACACGATCCTCGGGCTCATCACCTACTCGCGCAATGACGAGGCCGAAGCGCGCAGCGAGTTCATCAGCGCCCTCAGCCTCGACCCCGACCTTCAGCTCGACTCGCTCCTCGTCTCTCCCAAAATCCTGCGCTTCTTCGAGGACGTGCGGGCCGAGTTGGACCAGCCCCGCGAGGACCCGCCCGCCCCGTCCAGCAGCGTGCGCTACGTCGTCGTGGAAGACCCGCGGGCCGAAGCCGCCCTCCGGTCGATGCTGCTGCCGGGATGGGGGCAGTTGCACAAGGGCGAGCGCCGCAAAGGGCTCGTCCTGCTGGGTGCGTGGAGCGCCAGCGCCGCGGGGGCGGCGGTCACCTTCTTCGGCCGACGAAGCGCCCGCCAGGCCTACGAGGATGCCGACACCGTCGGCGAGGCGCAGGACCGCTACGATCCGTACAACCGATGGCACCAGACGCATCAGGCCGTCTTGCTCGGGATGGCCGGCGTGTGGCTCATCAGCTATGCCGACGCCCTCCTGGCCCGGTCGCCCGACGTCACTTCCCGCCCGCTCTCCCACGTCCACCTGACGCCCACAGCCTCCCCCGGCGCGGTAGGCGTCCACCTGCACGTCCGGTTTTAGGCCGAGTACCCTGTGCATTGTGTGCACACCCTCCTGCAGATCGTGCACAACGTTCCACCGCATCGGGCACGCAGAAGCGAAGTTGCGTGAACAGGACCAATATTTCGCCTTTGGCACATCCTTTGTTGTACATATTGTTGTAGATAGTTATTAGTTGAAAGTGATGGTGTAGCAACCGTTAGCCGTAGTCTCCTCCCACTCCCTTCACCACTATCGCCGAGGTGATCGACATGACACATCGCATTCCACCGCTTGCTCGCTGGCTGATGCTGTCCACGCTCGCCGTCGTGTTGCTGGTCGGCTGCACGGGCGAATCCCCCGTCGGCGTCGCCGAAGACGAAGCCGACGTGGACCCGACGACGCTGCAACAGCTCGATCGGGAGAATACGGCCTACGGCGAAGTGCGAGGCGTCTACCGGACGGACCCTGGCAACCAGATGCAGGCCACCCGGCGCGTCGAAGCGACGATTGCCTTCGAGGTATACGAACGGCGGACGCCGGCCCGCTCGCTCGAAGCCCCCACGGCGCGAGGACATCTCAAGTACGCCGACAGCTGGGACGATCAGTTCGGAGCAATCATCAAGTACGTCCGCTTCGAGGACGATGGCGCCGTCACCTTCTGGGGACCGCTCCGGCAGTCTTCCACAGGCGAGGCCAGCAGCCGGTGGCTCTACGTCCGCGTGCAGGACGGCGGGGACCGTCCCGACGTGGACCGCCTGACCTTCCAGCTGGGACCGCCCAATCCCGGACCGAACGCGCGCCTCCCGGACGCCGAGGGCACGTCCGTCGACATCGAGCGGGGCAACATCGTAGTCCGCTCCTCGGGCATTCGCGCGCTGCGGCTGTTCTGACGACATCCATTTTTCCCAATCGCGAGCTCTCCTGATGGTGCTGCGTGTGTGGCGTAGTAATCCCAGCTCGCGTCGACGGCCCTCTGCCTCTCGGTGGAGGGCCGTCGTTTTCTAGTGCACCTTCTAGCGGTCTTCTGGTCAAAGACGGGTGGCGCTGGTGGTGACTGCCAAGGCGCCGGATCGAGGCGTAGCCGTAGCTACGGCGAGATCCGGGAACGCCGGCCGGCGCCGCCAGCGACGCACGGACTGACCAAGAGATGGCTGGATGGTGCACTATGTAGATCCATGAAAACTGATTAGCACGTCGGTGCTGCTCGCCGCAACGCCAGGGTCAGCGTCTCTCCCTTCCCGAAGGGAGAACAAGAGGGATGTGCACTGCTGAGGCAGCTTGTGAACGGACATCCTCTCTGTCTCTCCTTCGCGGAAGGAGAGGACCCAGGCGAGACCGTGAGGGGTGGGACGCTAATGTCCTTGGTTGATTCCACTTAGGGCCGCTGCTGCCGTCCGCGATCCTTCACGTCGGATTCCCGCGTCCGACTGGCACTTTGGGCCGGGCGTCAAGTATAGTGCTAGCGCCAGGCACCGACTCGACGCATCACCTCATGGCCTCCACCCCGACGTTCCAGCTCTACAACACGCTCACGCGCCGCGTCGACCCCATCGAGCCCGCGGAGCAGACCGCCGACGGCACGCCCCACCTGCGCTTCTACTCCTGCGGCCCGACGGTCTATGCCTTCGCCCACATCGGCAACTTCCGCTCATTCCTCACGGCTGACCTGATCGTGCGCACGGCCCGGGCGCTGGGCTGGGACACGACCTACGTCACGAACGTCACGGACGTGGGCCACCTGACCGACGACGACATGACGGACCCGTCGGGGGAGGACCGCATGGTGAAGGCCCTCCGCTCGAAGGAGGGACAGCGCTTCGCCAACATCTGGGACCTCGCGCGCTATTACACCGAGGCGCTGCTGCGCGACTGGCGGGCGCTCAACCTGCAGGAACCGGACGTGCGCCCCCGCGCCACCGAACACATCCGCCCCCAGATTCTGGCCGTCCAGCAACTCATCGAGAACGGACACGCGTACGAGACGAGCCAGGGCATCTACTTCTCCGTCGAGAGCTTCCCCGACTACGGCAAGCTGTCCGGGCGCGGGCAGGACGCGGAGGCGCTGGTCGAAGGCGCCGCGGCCCAGTCGCGCGACGTGGTGACGGACCCCGACAAGCGCGATCCGCGCGACTTCGCCCTGTGGAAGAAAGACGACGCCCACCTGATGCAGTGGCATAGCCCCTGGGGCTGGGGCTTCCCCGGCTGGCACATCGAGTGCTCCGTGATGGCGAACGAATACCTCGGCCCGTCCATCGACCTGCATGCAGGCGGCGAAGACCTGATCTTCCCGCATCACGAGTGCGAGATCGCCCAGGCCGAAAGCCTCAGCGGCGAGCCCTTCGCCCGGTACTGGGCCCACACCCGCTTCCTCCAGGTGGAGGGTGAGAAGATGTCGAAGAGCAAGGGCAACTTCTACACCGTGCGCGACTTCATCGCCCCCGAGCCGGAGGGCCGCGACCTCGACCCGCTGGCGCTCCGCCTGACGCTGCTCTCCGGCCAGTACCGCAAACCCTTCAACTTCACGTTCGACACCCTGCGCGACAACGTCCGCCACGTGCAGCGCCTGCAGGACGTAGACGCCCTCGTCGACGACGCCATGGCCGAAGATGCGCCGGGCGACGACTTCCTCGGCGAGCGCCTCGATGCCCTCTACGACAAGGCCCTCGCCGCCCTGTGCGACGACCTCAACACGCCCGCCGCCATCGCCGCTGCGCTGGAAGGGGCCAAGATGCTGGGCGGCGTCGGCAGCAACCTGAACGGCGCCACGGCCCGCCGCGCCAAAGACTGGCTGGACCAGATCAACGCCCTCCTCGGCATCATCCGTCACGACGAAACGCCCGCTTCTGCGGACGACCCGGAAGAAGAAGGCCTGGACGTCCAAGCCCTGATCGACGAGCGCGATGCGGCCCGCGCGGCGAAGGACTACGAGCGCGCCGACGCCCTGCGCGACGCGTTGCAGGAGATGGGCTACGAAGTGATGGATACGCCCGAGGGCACCCAGGTCCGCCGCCAGGTCCGCATCTAACCCGAACGCTATGCCCGAGACGCCCCTGACCGCCAGCGAACGATCCGCCCTGCGCCGCTGGGAACGCACGCAACTCCTCTACGGCAGCGCCTTCATCGGCTTCCTGGCCGCGCTCGTCATCCTGGAG
>JAAAOL010000435.1 GCA_009908885.1 Bacteroidota bacterium
CGGGCGTGCACCTGACGGGGCAGTTGACCGGCGCGGAGATGGCCCATGCCACGGAGAAGCTCCTGGCCGTGGAGCTGGAGCATCTGGCCGATGACGTGGCCGCACGCCTCAGCCGCGACCTGCGCCGGGCGAGCCGCTAGCGACGCCGACGGACGACGATGACTTACCGCCCCGGGGGCGGCCAGGCGCCGAGCAGCCGCCGCACCATGACGAGTTGCCCCACGTGGTACGCCGTGTGGTCGGCCAGCAGGACGGCCTCGCGGAAGTAGGTCTGCCCGTCGCCGTGCGGGATCTGATCCAGCAGGTTGAGGTCGTCGTTGCCCACCAGCTCCTGCATCGCCATCCGGTCGGCGCGGATCTGCACGATGCTCTCGGCCCAGTCCCGGGCGGAGGGCGGCGCCGCGTCGTCCGGCCAGTAGCCGTCCGGCCAGTCGGGCGAGACGTGGTCCGGGTTGCGGCAGAACTCGACGATGTCGTGCTGGGTGATGCGGATGTGTTCGAGCAGCTGCCACGGCGAGTACGGCAGATCGGCGGGCTGCTTGCCGTAGTACTCCGGCGGGAGGCCGCGCACGGCGACGTCGAAGGTGACGTGGGCATCGTTCCAGTCCAGCAGACGCGCGACGTGCTCGCGCAGGGCGTGGTCGTCGTTGGGCATGCGAAGGTAGCTTGGGCGAAAGGTGGGTGAGCACGAGTGCGGAAGCGCGCGCAGGGCGTTCGTTCCGCCACCCGCTGGTGCGAAGGGTACGTTCATTATAAGCCGCACCCACGCGCACGTTCGCCGACGCCGGTCCTACCCTTCGTTCCCGTTGGCGTTGCGGTACATGGTGAGCAGCACCTCGTTCGTGGAGCCGCGCGTGCGGTACTCCACGTGGTCCATCAGCCGGCGCATGATGTGCACGCCCAGCCCGCCCCCGCGGCGGTGCTTGGTCAGCTCCAGCAGATTGGGTTCCTGGTAGTTGGACGTATCGAACGGGACGCCGTTGTCGCGGATGCGGACGGTGAACTGATCGGCCTCGACGATGATGGCGAGGTCCACGCGGTGGTGCTCGTCGCCCCCGTAGGCGTGCTCGATGACGTTGGTGCAGGCCTCGTCCACGGCAATCTTGAACTTCTCGACGCTGTCTTCCGGCAGGTCGGCCTCCAGGGCATGCGTCTCCACGAAGCGACGCACGTCTTCCAGGTAGCGCGTCGAGCTGGGGATGGAGAACGTGTGAACCGAGCGAGCCACGGGAATCAGAGCTAGGCGAGCAGACCGTCAGGGACGGGGTGGGGCATCGTGCGCGAGCCAGTCATTCGGTGCCGTCTTCGAACTTATCGAGCGCGGCCTCTTCGGACTCCGTGATGTCGAACAGCATCGGAAAGCCGAGCAGGTCGAACACGTTGTAGACCTTGGGCTGTAGCGCGGCGATCTTGATGTCGCCGCCCTCTTCGCGGACTTCTTCGATATAGGCCATGAACACGCCGAGGCCCGCGCTGGAGATGTACTGCAAGTTCTCCCCGTTGATGAGGATGCGGTAGCGTTGCTCGGCCTGGCACTTCTGTATGGCTGCTTCCAGCTCAGAGGCGGTGTGGGCGTCAAGCTCGCCCTGGAGGTCGAGCACCTGCACGCCACCGCTGGAGCGAAATCCGACAGAAAAATTGCTCATGGAACGCAGCGGGGGATGTCAGTGGAGGGTGCGGGGGGATGGACGACCCTATGGTACGGAAGTTTCGGGACTTTCGTCGACGACGGCGGGCGAGGGCGCATGACCTTCCGTGGCCGTCTCCGGCTGCTCGGACGCGACGGCCAGGTCGATGCCGTGCCATTTGAGGACCAGCAGCGTCATGTCGTCGCTGTACTGCGGGCGCCCGATGAAGCGGTTCAGATCCTCCAGCAGCGAGGCGTGCAACTCGTCGGCGTCCTCGTGGCGATGCTCGCGCAGCGTGTCGAGCAGGCGGTCGTAGCCGTACTCCTCGCCGTCCGGACTGCGGCTCTCGACGACGCCGTCCGTGTAGAGCACGAACACGTCCCCCGGTTCGAGGCGGACCTTCTCAGCCACGAGCGTGCGGTCGAAGATCTCGCCCGTATCCAGGCCCAGCCCGAGGCCTTTCGTGCGCATGAAGCGCGCCTCCCCGTTCAGGTTGATGGTGGCTGCCGGACAGTGCCCAGCGCGGGCCAGCGTCAGGCTCTCGTCCTCCAGGTCGAGGATGCCGTAGAGCACAGAGATGAAGACGTTCTTCTCCAACGATCCCGTCAGGGCGCGGTTAGCGTGAATCAGGAAGTCGCAGGGCGAGGGAGCGATGGGCGTAACGGCCTTGTAGATGCCCTGCATCTCGGCCATGTAGAACGCGGCGGACGTGCCCTTGCCCGAGACGTCCGCCACGATGAAGGAAAGCCGCCGGTCGTCGAGCCGGTACAGGTCGTAGTAGTCGCCGCCGACCTCCTGGGCCGCGACGCTCGACGCGGCGATGGAGAGCCCGTCCAGCGCGGGCAGGTGTTGCGGCAACAGCTTGCGCTGCACCTCGCGGGCGATGCTGAGTTCGCGCGCCAGCCGCTCCTTCTCTACCCGTTCCTCGAAGAGGCGGGCGTTGTCCAGCGCCAGGGCCGCCTGCGCCGCGAAGACCGTCATCGCCTCCACGTCGTCCTTCTCGAAGCCGTAGGCTACCTCGCGCGCAGCGAAGAGCGCCCCCAGCATCTCGTCGCGGGCTATCAGGGGCAAGACCAGCAGGCTGCCCAGTCCTTCGCCCGGGCGGGCCGTCACGCGGTGGTCCGCCGAGGCCTGCTCCAGCAGGATCGGCTCGCCATTGGAGACCAGCTCCTGGTAGATCGCCGTCGTATCGACCAGCTCCTGCACCTGCGCGGGGTCGATGTTGTGCGTCGCCACGATGCGGGGGCGCAGCGACCCGCTCTGCACGTCGGGCACGGCCAGCCACGTCGCGTTCGCCGTCCCCGCGTCCACCGGCGAGGCCGCGATCGTCGTGAGCAACCGCTCGGAGTCGAACACCTGGCTGACGAGGTGGGTCAGCGAGTGCATCGCCGCCATCTCGTCGGCCTTGCGCTGGAAGTCGCCCGTGGTGGGCAGGTGGAAGAGCAGCGACAGGAACGCCGTGGTGCAGTACAGGATGCCGAAGACGAGCGCCAGCGTCTTAAACAGGTTCAGCGGCTGGCTGTAGTACGACAGGTACGTGGACGCGCCCGGCAGCAGGCTGTCGCCCCCCACGCTCATCCCCACGACGAGCATCGCCAAGAGCAGCAGCGTCAGGCCGATGGTAATCATCTTCTCCCGGAACGACAGATAGACGATCCAGGAGAGACGGAACGAGTTGATGACCATGAAGACGACGGCGGGCACCATCACCAGCCCGTCGAACCAGTGCCACTCGGCCTGCGGCGCCTTCATGAACATGAACAGCGCGGCGAGGCTCATCAGCACCAGCATGAGGTGCCAGTTGCGCTCGCTGGTGCGGGTGCGCTTAAACAGCACCAGGTCGCGGAAGCGCAGCAAGATGATGAACGCAAAGGCCACCTCCAGCGGCCCCAGCAGGTTCATCTTGACGACCGTGGCGAGGGTGAGCGGCACGCCCGTCTCGTAGTCGAAGCCCGCCGAGGCTACCGTCAGGTCCGCCGGGCGCCCGATGAAGGCCAGGCCCCACCCCACGCCGACGAACAACACGCCCAGCAGGAGGGTGGTCCAGAAGGTGCGGGCGGGCGAGGGCTGCCGCCGCCGGAAGACGTGCGAGAGCAGCAGCCACAGCGCGGCGAAGCTGGCCAGTACCACCACGTTGTAGCCGATCTCCAGCCCCAGCGCGGGCGGCAGGCTGTTCAGAAACACCACGGCGTGGTATGCCGCCGCGACGACGTACCCGACGACGGCGACCAGCAGCAACACCACACGACCGGCCCGAGATTCAATCCGGGCCCAGCGGTCGCTCGACGGTAATTTCGTGAGGAGCTCTGCCGACATGCCGTGCGGGAGCGTGAAACAAACGCGGCGACGGAACCTCTCCCTCCGCCGCCATGCAGGACGCGTTGTACTTCGCTGCCAACCGAAATGTTACAACCACCTCGGCCCTGCGGATCCGTTTCGGCGAGGTCCGGTAACTTCACCGCCGCGGCCCCGTATGCACCACGTGATCGGCCCTGTCGTCCTCCCACACGTCCTCCATCTGCCATGCTGCTGCCCCACTCCCTCCGAGCATGAACCGAACCCGCCTCATCCGCGTGCAGCTCGCGCTCCTGGCGCTGCTGGTCGCCCTCATCGTCATCCGCCTCGTCGTCGGCCCGCCTACGCCCGACGGGCTGGTCGTCTTCACGGACCTCGACGACAACGAACTCTACCACCGCGCCTTTACGCTCCAGCAGCCCGCGCGCCTGGCGGTGGACGCCACCGGCTCGTTCGAGCGCGCGCCCTCCGGCCCGGCCTCGCCTCCGCTCGACGTCTACGGCTGGATCGTGCGCCGCGACGACCGCTCTGTGGCCTGGACGATGGACACCGCCAACACGCGCCCGGACCGCGGCACCGTCGGCACCACCATCGACACCCTCCGCCTCGACGCGGGCACGTACGACGCGTACTACGCCACCTTCGGCAACACCTTTTCCGGCTCTCGCCCCTGGCGCCACGACGACGACCGGTGGCGCTTCGTGCTGAACACGGTCGAGGGCGGGCCGGGACGCCTCCGCGCAAAGGACGACCTCACCGACGCGGCGCCGGCCGGGGCCTCGCTACTCTGGACTTCAGCGCCCACCTCGTACCGCGCGCATCGCGAGTTCGTCTTCGAGGTGCCGAGCGCTTCCACCGTGCGCCTCTACGCCCTCGGTGAGATCGAG
>JAAAOL010000082.1 GCA_009908885.1 Bacteroidota bacterium
TTCACCTTCGCGCCGGAGGAGGCGTTCTCGCTGGAACGTGAAGTGGACGCCTGGCTGAGCGACGCGGCATCGTGAGTACGTCTGCCCCAGGTACGACCGATACCGTCCTGCACCGCGCCGACCTGGGCGTGCAGCTGGACCCGACCCGGCTCTTCGGGCGCTCCGGCCCGCTCGTGCTGGAAGTGGGCTTCGGCGACGGCACCTTCCTCGTGCACCTGGCCGAGGCGCATCCCGACTGGAACCTGCTGGGCGCCGAGGTATCGCTCGGCTCCGTGGCGCGCGCCTTCCGGCGGCTGCGGCGGCATGGCGTCCGCCACGCTCGCCTCTACCGGGGCGACGCGCAGTTCCTGGTGCGCGACGTGCTGCCGCCCGGCCGCCTGCACCGCATCTACGTCAACTTTCCCGACCCGTGGCCCAAGAAGCGCCACCGCGACCGGCGGCTGCTCCAGGTGCCGTTCTTCCGCCTCGCCGCCTCGCGCCTGGAAGACGGCGGGACGATCCTGTTCACTTCGGACCACCAGGAGTACTTCGCCTTCGCGCTGGAGCAGGCCGAAGCCTCGGGGTGCTACGCCATCGCGCAGGCCGCACCGCCGCCCGCCACGCTGACCACCAAGTACGCCCGCAAGTGGCGGGCGCAGGACAAGCAGATCCAGCACGCCATCTTCACCAAGACCCGAACGCCGGACGCCTCGTTTGCGCCGGTCATCGACACCTACGACGCCATGCACCACGCGCTTTTTCAGGGCACCCTGCCGGAGATCGACACGTTCGAGAAGCACGTCCACGCCTTCGACGACGGGCACGTCATCCTGCTGGAAGCCTTCCGCCCGGTCGACGGCGAGGGGTTGCTGTTCGTCGTCCGCATCGAAGAGCCGGACCTGACGCAGGAGATTCTGATCGAGGTGCGGCCGAGCGACGGGCAGTACATTGTCACCGTGAAGGCATGGGGTCAGCCGCTCGCCACGCGCGGCACCCGCGAGGCCGTCGGTCTCGTGGCGCGCTGGCTCCGCGAACGCGGCATGACCGAGGTCGAGCGGTTTTATTAAGGGGTTTCAGGTTGCAGGTTACAAGTTAGAAGGTTACAGGTCGGAGATGGCCGTTCCCGTCAAAGCACCGACCTGGGACATACCAACCTGAAACCTGAAACCCGAAACCCACAACCCGAAACCCGAAACCCAAAAATGTCCAACAAAACCATCGGCCTGTCCGACGACCTGCATCAGTACCTGCTCGACGTGTCGGTGCGGGAGCCAGAGGTGCTGCGGCGGCTGCGGGCCGAGACGATGCGCCATCCGATGGGCGAGATGCAGATCGCGCCGGAGCAGGGCCAGTTCATGCAGGTGCTCGTGCGGATGCTGGGCGCGCGGCGGACGCTGGAGGTGGGCACCTTCACCGGGTACAGCGCGCTGGCCGTGGCGCTGGCGCTCCCGGACGACGGACAGGTGGTGGCGTGCGACGTGAACGAGGCGTACACCGCCATCGCCCGGGACTACTGGGAGGCGGCAGGCGTGGCCGACCGGATCGACCTCCGCATCGCCCCGGCGCTGGAGACGCTGGACGCGCTGCTGGACGACGGACAGGCCGGGACGTTCGACTTCGCCTTCGTCGACGCTGACAAGGCGAACTACGACGGCTACTACGAGCGGGCGTTAGCGCTGCTGCGGCCCGGCGGCCTCGTCGCGCTCGACAACATGCTGCGCGGCGGGCGCGTGGCCGATCCGTCCGTGGACGACGCCGCGACGCAGGCCATCCGCGCGCTCAACGAGAAGCTGCGCGCCGACGACCGCATCCACCTCAGCCTCGTGCCCATCGCTGACGGGCTGACGCTGGCGCTGAAGAAATAGCTGGTCATATCGGTGGACCGTAGAGACGACCGGGCCGGTCGTCTCTACCGGAGGATGGAAGCGCGGGTTTACGCCGCCTCTTTCTCCACCTCGTCCAGCTTCTCCACGAACTGCTTGCTGAGGTTCGGGTAGGCCGTGCGAAACATCTCGAACGGCTCGTCCTCGGCCTCGCCTTTCTTATCCAATTCCTTGTAGAGGCGCATGCACGCGTTCCAGACGGAGAATAAGACGCGGCGCGGCGCTTGCCGTCGTCATCCATCCAGCTCACCTGCACGTACGGCTTCTTCGTCCCGTTGCCGATGTCTTTGAACGTCAGGTTGAGGCCGACCACGCCGCTGCGGCTCCGGGCCTCGGCGGACTTCTTCGCGGCATCCTCGGGCTCGGGCAGCTCCTCCAGCAGCTCGTCGCGGTACGGGATCGCGTGCTCGTAGAGCGCTTCCTCGCGGCCGCCGTGCTTCTTGTCCGAGAAGAACTTGCTGATGCGGTTGCCCTGGCGCCGGGCGCGGACGAGCCACCCGTGCGTGGAAGAGCGGTCGGGGTGCTCGTCGTCCGGCTCGATGTCGATGCGGGTGATGTGGTGGAGGTCTTCGTTCGTCGTGTCGTGGGGCATGAGGCGGGGGTAGGACCGATCGCGATAGGATCAACGGCCAGAGGCGGCTCAGAAAGCCAGGGTCTGGGCGCTACGTGCGTTTCAGAAACAGAAGTCGGTGGGAAGACCCTGTGGCACGCAGCAGTGTGGGGATGCCGAAAGATAACGAATTACAGTAGACAGGCACCAAGGCCACACGGTCCCTTTTCACGCTGATTTCGCTTTGCGGAACGCGCGTTTCATTGGCCGAACGTCCAGTGTCCATGCGTCGGGGCGCTGTGCGGGGCGCTAGAGCCGCCGCTGCCGCCAGAGGCTCACCGAGGGCGTCGCCGGGGCTTCGGGCAACGCCTCGCCGTTCGTCGTCGCAGCGTCCTGCCGGGCGCGGAAGAGCGTCGCGGCCAGCGCAGCGGCCTGGTCCAGCTCGGGGTCGTCGGGCGTGAGCGCGTCCGGGTCGAAGTGGTCTTCGACGAAGTGCGTCGAGAACTGGCCGGTGCGGAAGGCTTCATGGCGCATCACGAAGAGGCAGAACGGGATCGTCGTCTGCATTCCGGCGACGTCGTACTCCGTCAGGGCGCGATCCATCCGGCGGATGGCCTCGTCGCGGGTGCGGCCCCACGAGGTCAGCTTCGAGATCATGGGGTCGTAGTGGATGAGCACCTCGCCGCCCTGCTCCACGCCCGCATCCACGCGGACGCCGAAGCCCGAGGGCGGGGCGTGCCGCAGTAGCGGGCCGGGGTCGGGCAGGAAGCGGTTGGCCGGATCCTCGGCGTAGACGCGAGACTCGATGGCGTGCCCGTGGATGGACAGGTCGTCCTGCTCGTAGCCCAGCGCATCGCCCTCGGCCACGCGGATCTGCTCGGCCACCAGGTCCAGGCCCGTGATCCACTCGGTCACCGGGTGCTCCACCTGGAGGCGCGTGTTCATCTCCATGAAATAGAAGTTCAGGTCTTTGTCGACCAGAAACTCCACGGTGCCTGCGTTCACGTAGCCGCAGGCCTGCGCGGCGTCCACGGCAGCCTGGCCCATCGTGGCGCGCAGCTCCGGCGTCAGCACGCTGGAGGGCGCCTCCTCGATCACTTTCTGGTGGCGGCGCTGGATGGAGCACTCGCGCTCGAACAGGTGCAGGCAGTTCCCGTGGCTGTCGGCCAGGATCTGGAACTCGATGTGGCGGGGCTGCAGGATGTACTTCTCGATGAAGACGCGCCCGTCGCCGAAGGCGCTCTCGGCCTCGCTCTGCGCGGCCCGCATCGACCGCCTGAACTCCGCCGGGTCGTCCACCACGCGCATGCCCTTGCCGCCGCCGCCCGCCGCGGCCTTGATGAGCACCGGATAGCCGATGTCCTCGGCGATGTCCGCCGCCGCGTCTACATCGTCGATGGCGTCAGTGGTGCCGGGGGCCATCGGCACGCCCGCCTCTTCCATGAGCGCGCGCGCCTCCGTCTTGTCGCCCATCGCCTTGATGGCGCTCGGCGTGGGGCCGATGAAGATGACGCCCGCGTCGGCGCAGGCCTGGGCGAAGACGGCGTTTTCGGACAGAAAGCCGTAGCCCGGGTGGATGGCGTCGGCGCCGGTCCGGCGGGCGACCTCCAGGATCTTCTCCTGCACCAGGTACGACTGCGTCGACGGCGGCGGGCCGATTTCGTAGGCCTCGTCCGCCAGGCGCACGTGCGGGGCGGTGCGGTCCGCCGTCGAGTACACGGCGACCGTCGCGATGCCCAGCTCACGGCACGTCCGCATCACCCGGACGGCGATTTCCCCTCGGTTGGCGACCAGAATCTTGCGGATCTTTGGCATAGGGTCAGGTTTCTGGTTATTTGGTGGGTGGTTGTGGGTTCATGCTAACTGGGGGGCTGCCTCGATAATCTGCAACCACGAAACCAGAAACCATAAACCAACGACAAGTACCCAATGCTGGCACGGTCTGTGTGCTTTATATGGTGGTAGTGTGTGGCCGGACAGGAGAGACGGTTCCTGCAAAAACGTCGCACACGCGGACGATGCCTGACACGGTTGGCGGACGTCCACCACCACCAAGGTACAGGATGATGACATCATTGTTGACATAGATCAGATGCCAGACGTCAAGGATTACTACAAAATTCTGGGAGTCAGCGAGGACGCCAGCGCGGACGAGATCAAGAAGGCGTATCGCAAGCTGGCGCAGAAGTATCATCCGGACCGCAACCCGGACGATGCCGAGGCGGAGGACCGCTTCAAGGAGGTGCAGGAGGCGAACGACGTCCTCTCGGACCCGGAGAAGCGCCGCCAGTACGATCAGATGCGGAAGAACCCGTTCGGCGCCTTCGGCGACGGCGGGGGCGGCTTCCGGCCCGGCGGCGGCAGCCGCTACTACGAGGCCCC
>JAAAOL010000070.1 GCA_009908885.1 Bacteroidota bacterium
GTTCCTGGTGCTGGCGGCGGTGCTGCTGGTGCTGGCGGGCATCTTCGCCGTGTTCGATCTGCCCAAGATCCTGGAGACCGACGAGCACAAGAGCGGCAGCTACGCGAAGGCCGTCCGCCGCCCGCATCTGATGCTGGGCGCGCTCGGCATCTTCGTCTACGTCGGCGCGGAGGTGACCATCGGCAGCTACCTGGTCAACTACTTCCTCTCGCTGGACGTGAAGGCGCTCGTCGAAGGGCGCCCGGTGCTGCGAACGCTGGCAGAGCTGCTCTCGGGCAATGACCTCAGCGCGTTGAACCCGGCGCGGCTGGCGGGGACGTTCGTGTTTTTCTACTGGGGCGGTGCGATGGTGGGGCGCTTCATCGGCTCGGGACTGTTGCAATTCATCAAGCCGGGGCGGCTGCTGGCCGTCTACGGGTGCGTCGCGGCGGGCCTGCTGGCGCTGACGATCGGCTCCTCGGGCGTGGTGGCCATGGTGTCGATCCTGGCGGTGGGACTCTTCAACTCGATCATGTTTCCGACCATCTTCACGCTGGCGATCGACGGATTGGGCGAGCACACGGCGCAGGGCTCGGGCATCCTGTGCACGGCCATCGTGGGCGGGGCCGTCATCCCGCCGCTCTACGGCGCGCTGGCGGACAGCGTGGGGCTGCAGCTGGCCTTCCTCCTGCCCATCGCCTGCTACCTCTACATCGTCTTCTATGGCGCCAAGGGGTCCGACGTCGGCAAGGCGGCGGCCTGACGCTTCGGGACGCGCCGGCTGGCACCGTCGAACCGGCGGATCGTGGGGGGCGACCGTCAGGCGCAACTCGCGGAGTGTGAAGAGGTGGTTCGATCGGGGCTTACCGAAGCAGGGGATGGCCTGAGGCGATGAACGAGTTGGGCCCTGCGTCGTCACAACCCTGATCACACTTTCGAACCCTGCGTCCCCGACTCATGATGCGCGTACTCATCCCCCTGCTTGCCCTCGCCTTCGTCGCGTGCAATTCCGGCAGTGCGCCGGGTACCACCGGCGCCTCAGCCTCCCCTGCGCCTTCCGGCGAGGAGGTCGTGCTGGAGCGCGTCGAGACCGAAGAAGCGACGTTCCGGGTCGTAAAGGTAGTCGGCGACCTCGAACATGCCTGGGCCGTCGACTGGCTGCCGGACGGTCGTATGCTGATTACGGAGCGTCCGGGCCGCATCCTGCTCGTCGATGACGATGGCGTGACGGCGCTCGACAACGTGCCGGAGGTGTGGAACGAGAACCAGGGCGGCATGCTCGACGTGCGCGTCGGGCCGCAGTATGCGGAGGACGGGTGGATCTACCTGGCCTACTCGGTGCGGGAGGGCGGTGTAGGCGGCACCGTGCTGTCCCGCGCTCGCCTGGAGGGCACGTCGCTGACGGACGTGGACGTGCTCTACCGGCAGACGCCCTTCCTGGAGCCGAACTATCACTTCGGGGCGCGCATCGTCTTCCCCGGCGACGGGACGCTGTTCGTGGCGCTGGGCGAGCGGGGGCAGCGCCGCGAGAAAACGGTCGATATTCCCACGCCCACGACCTCCGTGGGGACCACGGTGCGCCTCAACCTGGACGGCTCGGTGCCCACAGACAATCCGTTCGTCGGCAGCGAGGACGGCCTGGACGAGGTCTACAGCTACGGCCACCGCAATCAGCAGGGCATGGCCATTCACCCTGAGACGGGCGAGGTCTGGCAGCATGAGCACGGCCCGCATGGGGGTGACGAGCTGAACCTGATCGAGCCCGGCCACAACTACGGCTGGCCCGATGTCTCCTACGGCGACACCTATCGCGGCCAGCAGCCCATCGGAGGGACCGAAGCGCCCGGCGTGACCAATCCGGTGAAGTACTGGGATCCTTCGCCGGCCCTCTCGGGCATGACCTTCTACACGGGAGACTCGTTTCCGGGCTGGCAGGGCGACCTGTTCATGGGCGCGCTGGCCCGCCAGAAGGTGCTTCGCCTCGAACTCGACGGGCACGAGGTGGCTCACGAGGAAGAGCTGCTGTACGGAGAGCTGGGGCGCATCCGCGACGTGGCCACCGGGCCCGACGGCACCCTCTACGTCCTCACCGACGCCGCTGCGGGCGCCCTCTATCGGCTGGAGCCGGTAGACAACGCGACGCAGAACTGAAGAACGGCGATCGCCCCGTCTGCGCCTGCCAACAGGGCATGGAACTCCCATGCCTGACGCTCGGGCGCGTCTGAGTCGGTGCTCTTTCAAGTGCGGTGATCACCCGCCACTGCGGTGACGGCGGAGCATGTATGCCGTGTCCGCCTGGCGATTTCGGGCTTCTTGGTCTCGTCGACGCGACGCTTCCAGGTCGGTGAAGCCTTGGCCTCCAGAACAGGGCGAGCGCATTCGGCGAGGCCTTATTATCTTGGGGGCGCTCACGCCAACCGCGACTCAACAGGTGGTCCATGATGCAGGTCCGCACCCTACAGCCGTCAGGTGTCTCCCTGACACGCCCTACGCTCATATATCGCCCTCTTTCGCTGGCGTCTCTGGTGCTCTGCATCGGCGCGGTGATGATGGCTGCGGTGATCGTTGCCCGTCCGGCTCACGGGCAAGCCGCCCCCCGGTTCGCCGACGGGCAGGCGCAGGTCGTTCTGGCCTTCGCGGACTCGTCGGAGTGGATCCGCGAAGAACTGTGGGTCGAGACGGAGTTCGACTCCGATGGCGATGGCGCGCGCGACCGGGTGCACGTAGCTGTCGTGCGTCCGGCACAGACCGAGACGGAGGGCTTGCAGGTGCCGGTGATCTACGAGACCAGCCCCTACTACGCCGGGACCGCGAGCGTCGCTACCCGGGACTACTTCTGGGACGTCCGCCAGCCCGTCGGCGCCGAGCCGCCACCGCGGGGGTCGGCGCCACAGCCCACGCGCCGCGTCCAGCCGGGCATCGCGGACAGCCACATCGAGACGTGGGTGCCGCGTGGCTTCGCCGTCGTGCATTCCTCCTCGCCGGGAACGGGCCTGTCGGAGGGCTGCCCGACGGTCGGCGGTCCCAACGAAGCGCTCGCGCCGAAGGCCGTGATCGACTGGCTCAACGGGCGGGCGCGCGGCTTCTCCCAGGCGCGTGGCGGCGAGCCTGTGACGGCCGACTGGAGCACGGGTAAGGTGGGCATGACGGGCACCTCGTACAACGGCACGCTGCCGCTGGCTGCCGCCACCACGGGCGTAGACGGGCTGGAGGCCATCATCCCCATCGCCCCTAACACGTCGTACTACCATTATTATCGCTCCAACGGGCTCGTGCGCCACCCCGGCGGCTGGCTCGGTGAGGACATCGACGTGCTCTACGACTTCATCCACAGCCGCGACTCCGAGCGCCGCGCCTACTGCGACACGACCATCCGCGACGGCGAAATGGCCAGCGGCCTCGACCGCACCACGGGCGACTACAACGCCTTCTGGGCCGGACGAGACTACCTCAACGCCATCGACAGCGTGGCGGCCCCGACGCTGATGGCGCACGCCTTCAATGACTGGAACGTGATGCCGCTGCACAGCTTTCGCATCGCCCAGGCGCTCAAGGCACGCGGCGTGCCCGTCCAGGTCTATTACCATCAGGGCGGTCACGGCGGTGCGCCCCCGCTCGAACGCATGAACCGCTGGTTCACGCGCTACCTCTATGGCATCGACAATGGGGTGGAGGAGGACCCGAAGGCGTGGATCGTGCGTGGCGACGACCCGCGGGATACGCCGACGCCCTACGCGGACTACCCGCATCCCGACGCCGCGCCGGTGACGCTCTACCCCACCGCCGCCGAGACGCGCGCCGAGGGGATGCACGGCGTCGGTACGCTGGCCCTGGCCTCCCCGCCGGAGCAGGGCACCGCCCGCGTGATCGACAACGTGTCCTTCGACGGGCAAGCTCTGGCCCGCGCCGAGTGGACGCAGCACCGGCTGCTCTTCGCCACGCCGCCGCTGGCCGCCCCGCTCCACCTCTCCGGCCCGCCGCGCATCCGGCTCCGCGTCGCGTCCGACCAGCCCGCCGTCAACCTCTCGGTGTGGCTCGTCTCGCTCCCGTGGACGGAGGGCCGCCGCGCCACGGGCAGCATCGTCACGCGCGGCTGGGCTGACCCGCAAAACCACGCCTCGCTCACCGAGAGCGAACCGCTGGAGCCAGGCACATTTTACGATCTCGCCTTCGACCTTCAGCCCGACGACCAGGTCCTCCCGGTGGGGCAGCGGCTCGGCCTGATGGTCTTTGCGAGCGACCGCGACTTTACGCTCTGGCCCCCACCCGGCACCGTCCTGGAGGTCGACCTCGACGCGACGGTCCTGGAGCTGCCGGTGGTCGGCGGCCGCACGGCGGTGGAGGCGGCATTCGCGAGCGAGTAGCGTGTTCATGGAGCGCTGGCATGGGGTGGCACCACCATGCTACGTGAGATCGAGTAGATCGTCTCTCGCCTGCCTGGATTTCAATGATGATAGGGGATGATGTTGCCCGTTGCCTGGGAGCACCTTCAGGCACAGCTCGCCGAATACGAAGAGATAGCGTGATCGGGATTTGCTGACGTGGCGGGTTTTCTACGAGCGGGGTCGTCCCGGACATCGACTCCGTGATGGCAATCTTGATTCCATTCATCGGGACCTGTTTCGTTATGTAGGTATTTATGTATAAGTACCTACAATATGAAACAGCGCCATGTCGGAGATTGAAGAGCACGTCCTCTCGCTGGCCCGGACCAAAGGGGTGCTGCGGGGAAGCGACCTCGAAGCGGAGGGCATCCCCCGCCAGTACCTGTACCGCCTGTACGACAAGG
>JAAAOL010000245.1 GCA_009908885.1 Bacteroidota bacterium
GTCGGCGTCGGGGCGGGAGGCGAACGTCTCGCGCATGCCGTCGCCGCCGGTCTCGTTGCGCTGGACGGAGACGGTCGGGTGGAACCACGTCGTCAGGGTGAGGTCGCGGATGCGGTCGCGGTACCACCACTCCACGTCGCTCGTCGTCGTGATGCCGGGCTGGATGACCTGCTCGGAGAGCCCCTGGTGGATAATCTGCCGCGCCAGCTTGACGATCATCGGATAGACGGTGATCTCCGCCGGGATGCGCGTCTCCAGCCAGCCGATGGCCAGGGTCTCGCCGGAGACCAGACGCTCCCGGTACCGCTCCGGCAGGGCTGCACGCAGCGCTGTCTCTTCCGTCGCTGTCAGCCCGTCGGCCAGCGCGAACGTCTCGGACGTGTTGACGGCGATGCGCTCGGGATCCCGCTCGGCGACGATCTCGGCGAGGCGCTGCCACTGGTCCGGTTGCGCCTCTTTGTCCCACGCCTGCGGAAAGACGTCGCCCACGTCGTAGCGCGCCACGGCCAGGCGCTCGACGCCCGCCTCGGGTCCTCGGTCGTAGAAGACCAGCATCGTCCGCCGCCGCGCCGCCAGCCACGTCGCGGGCAGCATGGTCTCGATCACCGGGTCCTCGTTGTACTCGCGCGCCGTCACGATCCACAGGTCGATCCCCTCGCGGCGCATCAGCCGGGGCACGACCGTCTCCAACCGCTCCTGCAGCCACGCGTCCTGCACTGCGGCGCGTTCTTCCATCGACAGGATGACGGGCGGCTCGGCGTCCTGCGCCCGAACGATCGGCGCGATGAGGATACTGAAGAGTACCAGGAAGACAAGGCGTTTCATGGGGGAAGTTCGAAGTTGGAAAGTTTCAAGTTTGCAGGTTGGAAGGTTCTAGGTTCCAAGTGCGGGAAGCAGCAAAAAAACCTGACAACCTGCAACCTTCCAACCTGCGAACCTGCGAACCTGCAACCAACCAGCTACCCCTTGACGGCGCCGAGCGTCAGGCCCGAGATGAGGTAGCGGCTCAGCACGAGGAAGAGCAGCACCACCGGGATCGACACGATGAGCGCGCCCGCGGCGTAGAGGCCCCACTGCGTCGTCAGGCTGCCCTGAAACAGCTTCAGGCCCAGCGGCAGGGTGAACATGGCCGTGTCTTGCAGCACCACGTTGGCCACGACGTACTCGTTCCACGCCGTCATGAAGGAGAAGAGCGCCGTGATGACGAGCGCCGGGGCCGCCAGCGGCAGGATCACCTTGTAGAAGGCCTGCCACGGCGTGCACCCGTCGATGCGGGCCGCCTCTTCCAAGGCGTACGGGATGGTGTCATAGTAGCCCTTCATCTGCCAGACGCAGAAGGGCAGCGCCGTGGCCGTGTAGATGATGACGATGCCGATGTACGAGTTGAGCAACTCCAGGTTGATGAGCACCACGTAGAGCGGCAGCAGCAGCATCGTCGCCGGAAACATCTGGGTGACCAGCAGGCCGCTCAGCATGGCGCCACGTCCGGCAAACTTGAACCGCGAGAGCGCATAGCCCGCCGTCGACGCGAAAGCGACGCCCGTAACCGTCACCACGGCGGAGACGAGGAGCGAGTTGAAGAGCCAGCGCAGGAACGGCGTCTCGAACAGCAATTCCTGGTAGTTGGCCAGCGTCGCGTCGTCCGGAATCAGCTCCAGCGAGGTGGACAGCAGCTGGTCGCCGGGCCGCAGCGAGATGGTGATGATGCGCGTCACCGGGTACACGGCGATGATCGTGAAGGCGATCAGCACCGCATAGCTCCCGATCATGCCGGGCAGGCGCTTCAGGGTGGCCGAGGTGTTGGAGGTGGTGCTCATGCCGTGCGCTGTCCTTCGTTGGCTAAGGCGTACGAAATGGAACGGGGGTCGCTAGTGCGACGGGAGGCGCGCAGAATTTCGATGCCGACAAGTTCGCCGTCCTCGCCGTAATCCAGCACGACGCCATCCTCTACGTCACTACTGCGCACGACGGGCACCTCGCGCAGCGCCATGTAGACGGCATCCGCTTCCGGGTCATAGGTTACTTTCATGACGTCCTCCGCGTAAATGTAGAATCCCAGCGCATGGGATCAGGTTCGTAGGCGGTAATTAGTATCGTGACTTCAGCGTCCGGGTCATCGGAAGCCACCACATGCAGCGGACGCTGATCGATCCATCCCAGCATCAGGTAGCTCGGATGCGGCCGGTCGTCCGGATAATCGCGGATCCGCGTGCCGTCTCGGAGTACCTGGCGAATCTCCTCCTCGGCAATCCCGCGCTGTTGCATTCGCTGTCGTGCATGGGTCGTTATTCGTATCGTGCTGTGCGGCATCTGCCTGTCTCCTATCCACCATCAACCACTCACCATCTACACCCATCAGTACGCCGCCTCCGTCGCGTTCGTGCGGCTGAGGAAGGCCTGGGTGAACAGGAACAGGATGAAGAAGATGATCATGGAGAGCGCCGCCGCCCATCCGAAGCGGTACATGGTAAAGGCGGCCTCGTAGACGTAGGAGACCAGAATGTGCGTCTGGTCGTTCGGCTCGCCGCCGTTGGAGACCAGCCAGACCACGTTGATGTTGTTGAACGTCCACACGACGCCGAGCGTGATGGCCGGAATCATGACGGGCTTGAGCAGCGGCACGGTGACGTTCCAGAACTTCTTCCACGCGCTCGCGCCGTCCACCTCGGCCGCCTCGTATAGCTCCTGCGGGATCGACTGGAGGCCGCCCAGGGCAATCACCATCATGAAGGGAAAGCCCAGCCAGATGTTGGTCAGGATGGCCGCCGTGAAGGCCGGAATGGGCTGGGTGAGCCACTCGATGGCGGGCATGCTCAAGTACTGCCGCCACACGATGTCGATGGCGCCGTACTCCGCCGTGAACATGCCGCGCCACGTGAGCGCCGTAATGTACTGCGGCAGCGCCCACGGCAGGATCAGCAGCACGCGCCAGGCCGACTTGCCCTTGATTACCTGCTGATGCAGGATGACGGCCAGAAAGACGCCGACCCCGACGTGAAAGACGACGTTGACGACCGTCCAGATGATGGTCTTCAGAAAGACGGACCAGAACGCGGGCTCGACGAACACCGCCGCGTACTGCTGGAGGCCGATGACCTCCCAGTCGCGGATGTGGTAGATGTTCATGTTGGAGAGCGACAGCACCACGTTGTAGAAGAACGGGTACGCCACCACCGCCAGCACGACTAGCACCGTCGGGCCCAGCAGGACGAGCAGGAAGAGGCGGAAGCGCATCTTCTCGCTCATCTGGGGCATCCGCAGCGTGGGATCTGCGCCGTCGCGACCCGCGGCCGCCTCGTCGGTGCGCTCCCGCACCTTGACGCCTGTCGTCTCGGTCTTTTCGTCAAGCATGATGCGTGGTCAGGGGTAGATCACGATAGGCAACGATCGTGGAAGGCGCGGGCGCTCCACAACGGGCGTCTAGAGAAACGTGTCGGCGATGCGCTTTTCCACCTCGCGCTGCATGCGGCGGGCGCCCTCCTCGGCGGAGATGGTCCCGCTCATCACGAGCTGATACGGCCCGCGCATGCCGTCCCAGATCTGGCGGAGCTGCGGCGCCGTCGGCATCGGGCGGGCCACCTCCACCTGCTGGAGCGAGGCCTGCAGGATCGGGTTCTCCCGCACCACGTCGGACTGCCGCACGGCGTCGATCACGGGGATCGTGGACAGCTCCCGGGCCATCCGCGTCTGCATCTCGGGGCCGGTCAGGTGCATCAGCAGATCCCGCACGGCAGGCAGCTTCTCGTCGGGCACGTTGACGTTGACCGAATAGCCCTTGGCGGAGACGATGGGCGCGCTCCATTGGCCCGTCTCGGCGATCTTCGGGATGCGCGCGAGGCCGTAGTCCACGCCCGCGTCGGCATAGCCGGACCAGGCCCACGGCCCGTTGATGATGGACGCCGCCAGCTCGTCTTTGAACAGCGTCTCGGCCACGTTGTAGTCGCTCTGCGGCGGGATGAGTTCGTAGCGATCGCGCAGGTCGAGGATGAACTGGATGGCCTTGACCGTCGCCTCGGTGTCGAGCGTCGGGCGGCCCTCCTCGTCCATGATCCAGCCGCCGAAGCCGGTCAGAAACGGGATGAAGAAGAACGGCTCGGTGTAATTCCAGGTGAGGCCGTAGCGCACGCCCTCCTGCTGCTGCGCCTCCTGCAGGACCGCGATGAGGCTGTCCATCGTCGCAGGCGGCTCGGGCATCAGCCGTTTGTTATAGACGTAGGTGAGGTGGTTGCCCACCTGGTCGGCCACGAGCCACGTGGTGTCTTTCCAGGCCACGAGGCCGTCCTCGTTGAACTGCGCCAGAAAGTCGTCGTCCAGCACGCGCCGGATCGGCAGGATGGACTCGGTGAGCGCGTAGATCGACACGTTGTCGGACGGCCCGAAGACGATGTCCGGCCCGGAGCCGCCCACTGATGCCGTGATGAAGAGGTTGCGCAACTCCTCGTTCTCGCGGTAGAGGATCTCGACGTCGAGGGTATCCTGCTGGGCGTTATAGTCGGCGATGACCTGCTCGAAGAACGCCCGCTCGGCGCCGATCTTCTGGTGCCAGATGCGGATGGTGGTCTCCCCGTCGTCTTCCGGGACGCACCCGGCCAGGGCGAGCCCAAACAGCAGGATCAGCAGGGGATACGCGAGGTGACGCATGGGGAGTTCGAAGTTGGAGAGTTTCAGGTTTGCTGGTTTCAGGTTGCGGGCTAGCTACCGGACCGTTTCCGAGATCAAGCTTCACTGCACAGAATAGGTGATCAATCTCATCCCCGCTACACGGT
>JAAAOL010000240.1 GCA_009908885.1 Bacteroidota bacterium
GCATGGGGGGTTCGAAGTTGGAGAGTTTCAGGTTTGCTGGTTTCAGGTTGCGGGCTAGCTACCGGACCGTTTCCGAGATCAAGCTTCACTGCACAGAATAGGTGATCAATCTCATCCCCGCTACACGGTACGTCCCCTGCCCAGGGGAAGAGAATCCGTGTGTTGCGTGCTGCATGACCATTGCTCCCCTGGTCAGGGGAGCTGTCGCGGAGCGCCCCGGAGGAAGCACTCTTTGGGTGCGACTGAGGGGTTGATCAACCATAAAACTAAAACGGTCCGGTAAGTAGGATGGAGCATAGACCGGATGGATGTTGCCGTCTATCCTCTATCCAGCGAACGACGTGAGCGATCCATCTTCTGTCGGGTGAACGTAGTAATCGGACGGTGCTATCGAGTGTATGCAGCGAACGTGCCATCTACGAACCGCTGGCCGACCGGCGGAGGACGAGGCCAGTGCGGGCGGGCACGTCGAGGAGCAGCGCCTCGGCGTCCTGCTGCACGCGGTGGGCGTCGTCGCGGGTGATCAGGGCGAGATCGTAGGTTCCCCACAGCGCCTCGGGCAAGGGCACCCGCAGGCTGTGGGCGGCGTCGCTGCGGTTGAGGACGACGACGAAGCTCTCGCCGTCGTGCGTGCGGCTGAACGCGAACGTGTCGCGCTCATCGTCAGCCGTCAGCACCTGGAAGGCGCCTGCCCGGAAGGCCGGATGCTCGGTGCGCAGAGCGATGATCTCCTGATAGTAGGCAAAGAGGCTGCTGTCGAAGGCGACCGGGTCGGCGGGGCGGTCGCGGCCCAGTGGATCATGCGTCTCCGGGTCGTAGTCCAGGTCCGGCCACACCATCGGCTTGCGGTCGTCGGGGTCATCCGCGCCCCACATGCCCGCCTCGGTGCCGTAGTAGATCATCGGCGCGCCAACGTAGGTCATCTGGAAGAGGGCCACGAGGCGCTGGATCTGGCGCTCTTCGTCATTCGGCGCACGGACTTCATACGCGTCGCCGTGGCGGGGCGAGACGCGGTCGTTCCAGTCATAGTCGTACCGGTCGGCCCGGGCGTAGTCCTCGCCCCCGGCGTTGACGATCATCGAGGCGACGCGGTCGGTGTCGTGCGAGTCGATCAGGTTCTGCAGGGCATGCTGCACCGGCGCGGGATAATCCTCCCGGCGTGCGTTCAGCAGCTCAGCGAAGCGGGACGGTGGGGCGGCGTTGTCAACCAGGAAGCCCTTCACGGGAAAGGCGAAGCCGTAGTAGTTCATCGTGGCGGAGAAGCCGCCCTCCCGCAGGAACGTACTGGCGTCCTCCCAGATCTCGGCGACGGTGTAGGCGTCCGGGTTGAGGCGCTGCACGTGCGCGTTCCAGTCCTCCCAGAAGCCGATGGGCACCTCTTCGGCCACGTCCAGCCGCCAGCCGTCGATGCCATCGCTCGGGTCGCCGTCACCGTCCGGGTCCATCCAACGCGCCGTCGCGTCGAAGACGTACTGCTTCGGGCCGGGGTGCAGGTCGGTGCTGTCCGGCGTATCGGCGAAGACGGGCAGCGTCTCGACGCCCCACCACCCTTCATAGTCGAACTCGTTGGTGTCGGGCGTGGCGGGGTCGTCCCAGGCGCGGACGACGTACCAGTCGGCGTAGGGCGAGTCGGCCCCGCGCTCCTGGAGGTCCTGGAAGGCGAAGAAGTCGCGCCCGGTGTGGTTGAAGACGCCGTCGATGATGACGCGGAGGTCGCGCGCTTTGGCTTCGTCGAGCAGCTGCAGGAAGAGGCTGTCGGCGGCGGTCCAGACCCACTCATCGGGGTTCTGCGCGTTCTCCTGTTCGATGAGCGCGAGGTCGCCCTCGGGGTCGGGCCCGAAGTAGGGGTCGACGTGGTGGAACGAGTTGCCGTCGTACTTGTGGAGCGAGCGGGCGTAGAAGACCGGGTTGAAGTAAATGGCGTTGACGCCCAGATCGCGCAGGTAGTCCAGCTGGTCGATCACGCCCTGCAGGTCGCCGCCGTAGCGCCGGTCGAAGACGCCGTCCTCGTAGAAGTCGTCCCCGCGCTGCTGCTCCCACTCGGCGCGGGCGTACCAGTCGCTGGTCCAGGGCGTGACCTGCCAGGTCGTCGGCACGCGGTCGAGCGGGGTCTCCAGGCTCGCGCGCGTCGGGTCGTTGGTCGGGTCGCCGTTGCGGAAGCGCTCGGGGAAGATCTGGTAGAAGACGGCGTCCTGCGCCCACGCGGGCACGCGTTCGGCCACGGTGAGGCTGTCCGGTGTGGCGTCGACGGGCGGCGTTGCCCCCGGACGGGCTTCGCAACCCGCGAACAGCAGCGACGCTCCCAGAAGCGCCGCGCAGGAAAACGGAAAGAATCGCATGAGGTTGATCATTCAGGAATGATGTCATCGACGGCGGCCGAAAATCCGTCGAGCAGGACGGACGCGGCGGTGTCGCCGGCGGCAAACGTGTCCAGTAGATCGAATCGCCCCTCGCGCCGCACGAACACGTCGACGGTGTGCGCTTCGGGGTCGACGATCCAGTATTCACGCACGCCCACTTTTTCGTACAGGTTGTACTTGGTCTTGCGGTCGTACGTGATGCTCGACGGGGAGACGACTTCGACGATCAGGTCGGGCACGCCGTCCACGTAAGCGTCGACGATGTCCAGGCGCTCCTTCGCCACCACGAACAGGTCGGGCTGCACCGCTTTGTCGGGCGTCATGACCACGTCGGCCGGGGCGAAGTAGACCTCGCCCCAGTCGTGCGCGTCGAGCCAGTGTCGAAGCATCATGTACAGGTTGCCAGCGGCGCGCTGGTGGCGCCATACGTTTGCGGAGGGCGACATGTAGAGCGTCCCGTCGATGATTTCGTAGCGGTCCATCGTCTCCGGCATCTCGCGCAGGTCGTCGTACGTCCACGCGCGCCGGTCGAGGCGGACGATGGCATCGGTCTTCATGTCGGCGCCCGGCAGGGATTTAATCATAGCGGCCCTCTCGGCATTAGCATCGGAGGTCGTCGTCGGGGATTGTACGGACGGGAGTCCACGCGGCTTCCTACTTCACCAGCAGCATCCGCCGCGTCATCGTCTGTCCGCCTGCCTGGAGGCGGTAGAAGTAGGTGCCGCTCGGCAGCCCGCGGGCGTCGAAGGTGGCCGTGTGCGTCCCGGCGGGCCGGACGCCGTCGGCCAGCGTGGCGACCTGACGGCCCAGCACGTCGTAGACGGCGAGCGTCACCGGCCCGGCCTCGCGCAGCGTGTAGCGGATGGTCGTGCTCGGGTTGAACGGGTTCGGGTAGTTCTGGTCGAGCGCATACGCCTGCGGCACGTCGGCCGGATCCTCGGCATCGACGGTGATCAGATCGTCCTCCGGCGGCGGCAGTTGCTCCGTCGTGTAGAGCCGGAACTCACCGGGCCGGAGCGAGACGGCGTCGTCCTGGGCCGGGTCGCGCGCCTCGCCGGTGAAGTACTCGTACCACGTGCCCTCGCTCTGAAACTCGAAGCTGATGAAGTCGCTGGGCGTGACGCCGAAGTTGCCGATGATGAAGACGTTCATCGACGGGTGCGTGAGGCGGATCTGCTTGACGGCGTTGCGCACGTCGAGGTCTACGTCCGTGTCGGTGCTGGTGAAGACCTCGTGCTCCATGCGCAGGTTGATGAGCGCGGACCACGTCTTGTAGAGCTTCACGCGGAGCGGATCGCTGCGGTAGTCCCACCGGATCGGCTTGGTCCCGGTGCGGCCCGGCGCGAAGCTGGGGCAGTCGCCGTTGGAGCCGTTGCCCGGCTTGAGGCACTGCTCGCCCTGGTCTCCGTAGCCGTAGCCCAGCTCGCCGAACTGCCACATCATCTTGGGCCCGGGAATGGTGAAGAAGAATGCTCCGGCCAGCTTCATGCGGTCCAGCGCCACGGGCAGGCGCCGCACGTTGTAGGTGCCCGCATTCGCGTCCAGGCTCGGATCGCAGGCCGCGCCCCCGCTGGGCGACCGCTCGCACGCGCCGAAGCTGATGTTCTTGAACATGAGCCACTGCTCGTCGTGGCTCTCCATGTAGGAGACCACGTTGGGCACCGGCCAGCCGCGCCCGCCCTCGCCGTAGTAGACGAACGAGAAGTCGCTGCCGCCGTTGCTGTGGTAGCCCATCGTCGCCTCGTTGTAGTTGTGGTTGGCGTTGTTCCACAGCAGCATGCCCTCCTGCCCCTCGTCGACGCGGTAGGTCGCCAGCTCGCGCTCCTCACGGTCGCCGCCGAAGTGCTCCAGAATGATGTACGCGTCGGGGTTGACCGCCCAGATCTCGTCGGCCATCCGCTTTAGCAGCCGGATGCGCGAGGCGTCGTACGCCCCCCAGGCGCCCACGTCGCCGAGCGTATTCTTCTGCGTGAGGCCTTTCGAGAGGTCGAAGCGGAAGCCGTCCACGTTGAACGCCTCCAGCCAGTACCGATTGGCGCGGTCCATCCACTGCTGGACGTACAGGTTCTCGTGGTTGAGGTCGAAGAAGACGTTGAAGTCGTGCCGCGGCGGGATGTTGATGAACGGGTTCTCGTCCGTCGGTCCGAAGAGTTCGATCAGCGGCGAGGGCAGGTCGGCGTGGTTGTAGACGACGTCGAGCAGGACGGCGATGCCGCGCTGATGCGCCGCCTCGACGAACTGCTTCAACTGCTCCGGCGGCCCGTAGTACTTGTCCGCCGCGAGGTGAAATTGCGGCTGGTAGCCCCAGTTCAGGTTGCCGCCGAACTCGGTCACCGGCATCAGCTCGATGGCGTTGACGCCCAGGCGGTCCAGGTAGTCCAGCGTGTCCGCCA
>JAAAOL010000475.1 GCA_009908885.1 Bacteroidota bacterium
GGGGCTCCAGCAGGTTGAATTCCCCGAACCGGTCGATCAGGCGCGGGCCGTCCACCATGTCGGTGGCATGGTCACAGCCTGAAAGGACGAGGCCGACGGCCAACGCCAGGCATAGCGCCCAGGTCCTTTGGAACATCATTGCAGTCATGGCAGCGGTAGGGCTGGCAGGCTAGAAGGACATACTGTAGAGGGCATAAAGCTGACCCAGGCGGTAGTCGTCGTCCGGCGTCGCGTCGTCGCCGTACGCGAAGCGCTGGGCCTGCAGCGTCAGGTAGACGCCTTCTTTGAACCGGTAGCGGATGCCCGCGCCCAGGAGCGACTCCTGGTCGTCGGTGACGAACGGCGCGGGAAAGTCGCGCACCTCGTTGAAGTCCTCGATGTCCGGCACGTAGTCGCGGCCGCTGGAGGTGCGCACCTTGGCGCCCACGAGGACGTCGAGCTGGTCGTACACCTCGGCGGTGAGGCCCGCCTCGACGAGCACGGACGTCAGGTCGACCTCCTCCACCGGCTCACCGCCCCGGCTCGTATTTTCGATCTGGGTGCCGAGCGTCACGCCGAGCGGTCGCTGCCAGCCGATCAACTGATCGACGGCCAGGTCAGCCTCGGCGCGGACGAGGAGGAAGTCCTTCAACTCGGTCGTGCCCTGCCCGCGGATCTCGCGGAGCACGGCGGCGTCGAGCGCGGCGTCGAGCGGTCCGTCCTCGGGGGCATAGGTCAGGCCCAGGCGCACGCCCCGGCGGTTGGGTGTCGCGCGGCCGTAGGGGAGGACGTTGCCGTAGCGGGGGTCATACGTCATCAGCGCATTCGCGATGCGGAACGTGTAGAGCCCCCGGTCGCGGCTGAGGTCGAACAGCGACACGCGTCGCAGGTCGCGGTCGTTGCCGATGCGGTTGTAAAAACTCTTGGCGCGGGTGTAGTCCACGCGCTTGCTCTGGGCCGCGCTGCTGTAGAAGTCGGGCCCGACGTCGACGAACAGGACGGACGCCCCGAGGCTCGGGCCCTTGAGCGTGGTCGTCACGCCGATCTCGACGAACGTGTCGGACTCGTCGAACAGCGTCTCGGTCTCCGCGTCCTCGTCGGCCGTCTTTCGCTGGACCATCGACCGACCGGCCTCGCCGATGACGTGCAGGTCGAACGCCTCACGGTCGAGCACGGTGAGGTCCGTGTCGAACGTAAGGACCGCATTGCGAATGCCCGCGTTGGCCTCGCCGGAGTCCAGGTCGTCCCACGTGTAGGCGAGGTTGGCGCCGAGGCGGGCCTGCGTCTGGCTCGCGCCGAAGGGGAGCGAGGTCGCGGCGACGCGCCCGCCGCCGATGAACCGGTTGGGGGTGGTGGTGAAATCCGTCGTCCGAAGCCGCGCCACGAAGCTCTTCACGTCGAGGGCGTCCAGGGCACGGTCGAACGTCAGCCCGAAGTCCAGCTTGGCCCCCTGGAGGCGCCGCTCGTTGCGCCCGGTGTAGAATTCCTCATGGTAGATGATGTCCTTCTGGGGGCGGAAGAGCTCCGGTTCGTTGACCACGCCGTCCTCTTCCGGGAGGTGCAGGGTATAGGGCGTCAGTCCGACGTCCATATCGCCGAGGCGGTAGCGCAAGACATTAGCGATTACCCCACGGGCCCACAGCTCGCGCACCTCGATGGAGACGCCCGACCCGAAGAAGCCGCCGAACTCGTTCCGCACCCGGATGATGCCTTGCACCTCCGTCACGTCGTTGGGCTGCGCGTTGACGGCGAGGTCGAGCAAGAACTCTCCATCCGCCAGCGCTTCCACGGTCGTCGTGTCGCTGTCGAGCAGCGTCCCGCTGAGGTCCGTCTGCTGGATGAGGCTGCGGCCGAGGCCGTTGAACGTGATGCCTGGGCCCTCCTCGTCCTCAGAATCGGGGGCGCCTTGGGCCTGCACGCCTGTTGGTGCCGAAAGCAGCAGCGCCAAGATGAGCAGGCAGGAGCGTGTAAGTGGGCGCATTCCGGTACCGGTTAGATGAAGATCTTGATTTCGATGGTCAGCTCGCGGCCGCTATAGGTGTCGATGGGGAAGCTGCGGTCTTCGAAGTCCATCCATCGGTGGCGGACGTAGAGGCCCGCATTGTTGGCAATGGTCCAGTCGAAGCCGAGGCCGATGCCCGTGCCGCGCTGGTCGCGAGGCTGACCGGTCTCCTCGTCGAGCACCGTAAAGCGTCCGCCCTGGGCGTCCTCCAGCCCGAGGTAGCCAGCCAGCATGAAGCCTTTCGTCAGCTCGTAGTAGAGGTCGACCTCGTGGTACTGGACGAAGACGTACGTGTCGTCATCCGTGGGCAGCACCTGCGCCGACCGGTTCGCCGAGCCGAAGCTGCCGAGGTAGAAGGCGTAGAGCGGGCGGTCGAGTACGCGGGTCCGGAGCTTGGCCTGCAGGTCCACCGCGTGGAAGTACTTGCGCGTCGTGGCGAGTCCCGTGATGGGATCCACGTCCGTCGTGGGCACGCGCTCGAACACGCCGCGGAAGAAGGAGAACTTCCGGCTGAGCGGGCCGAACTGCGTCGCACACACCGCCTCGGCGGGGAACGGGTTGTAGATGCGCGACACCGCGAGGCCGTTGATGCGGTGGATGTACGACAGCTCCGAGGTCGTCGGGGCGAGCTCGTGGGCGAGGCCCCACCCGACGCCGAGTTGGGCTGGGCCCTGTCCCCACGACGTGTTGAAGTTGATGCCGCGCCGGTTGTGCGCGAGCTGGTTGACCTGCGTGATGAGCCCGCCCGCCGAGCCGGCCCCTGAGGGTACCGCACAGCGCGGGTCCGCCTGGATCTCCGGATGGTTGCCGGTCGCAATCTCGCCGTTCTCGTTGAAGAAGTGCCGCCCGACCTGATAGAGCTGTACGTCGAGCGGGAAGTACGTCTTCGAGGCAGGCACGCGGGTGCGCACCATGAAGGCTTCGCCCCATTTCGGGTCGAACGTCGGGCTCTCGTACCGGCTCGCCCCCAGTTCGCCGCTCACGTTGATCCCCCGCACGTTCGCGTCGAAGGACGTGGTGTGCACCTGGTAGGCTCTGCGGTCGTTACTCAGGCTGTCGAGGGTGCGATAGCTGTAAATCGAGTTGAGCGCGATCAGGTTGTCACCGAAGGCTTTCTGCAGGCGCCCCCCGGTGAGGAAGCTGGGCAGCACGCGGGCCTCCCCGCTAAAGCCATCGTACGTGGGTACGTCGCCGGCCTCACCTTCGCCGGCCACCGTCTCGCTGGGATTCGTCACCGCGCCCGGTAGGCCGCCGTTCGGCTGCGTCTTGCCCACGAACGCATCGAAGCCGATGGCGCCGGGCAGTTCGCGCCCGTCGAGGATGATGCCCTGGAAGGCCTGGTAATTCCAGCGCTGGTCGCCCGGGTTGGTCTCACCCGTCTCGAAGTACGTGTCATACTTCGTCGTGCCGGTCACGCCTTCCCACGGCGTGCGATCGAAGATCGAGTAGCGGTCCAGCACCTGATATACGCCGATCGTGAACGGGCTCAGGTTGTACCAGTGGATGCCCCCGGCTCGTACGCCGAAGTTGCCCGCCTCCGTCCGGAAGTTGCCGTAGAAGTTGATGCCCAGGTTCAGGGAGAGGGTGTTGCTCTCGGACGCGGATGCGCCATCGTACGGCGCAAAAACGAACAACTCCGTGCCAAAGCTGGCCTTCCCACTCGGACGCCCGAGGACGTTGAGGGAGAGCATCGGCTCGCGGTAGCCGTCGCCCACGCCGTAGGCCCGCTCGAACGGTTCGAGATTCGGGTACGGCTCGGTCATATTGCGGCTGTACAGAAACAGCCGGTAATAGCCGAAGATCGTGAGTGGCTGTGGCTGCTCGCGGAGCGCCCTCGTGGTGTCAGGGTCGAGGGTGGGATAGTCCCGGTAGCTGGAGTCCGGACGCGCCGGGCGTTCCACAGCGGAGTCGGACGGAGAAGCTGCTTCGTCACCTTCGCTGCGATCTTGCGCCGCAGCGGTGGAGAGGGCTCCGCCAGTCAGGGTGACGAACAGCAACGCCATCACGCCCAGCGTCCGACCGACGGCAACCCAGAGACGGTTGCCAGTCGGTGCCGGACGTCGGGTCAACCGCTCTGGGCTTGGAGGCTGATAGGCCATGGGCTGAAAACGCCTTGGGTTACTTCAAGAGAACGACGCTACGCGTTTCCATGAAGGACTCTCCCGTCACGCGATACAGGTAGGTGCCGCTGGACCAGGTGCTCGCGTTGATCTCGAACGTGTAGGGCGTTCCCGCCGCGAGCGGGCCTTCATGCAGCACCTCCACCTGGCGGCCGAGCATATCATACACCTCGATGCGGACGAACTGGGAGCGCTCCAGCGTCAACTGGAACTGGGCCTCCGGATTAAACGGGTTCGGATAGGCATGCGTCAGCAGGTAGCTGTCGGGCAGGTCCGACGCGCCCGGCTCGGTAGACACGCTGGTGCCGACGTCGAAGGAGAGATCGTCGAAGGAGAGGTTGAACTCGGAGCCGTTCACGTTGCCCATGGCGAAGACGACGTTCTTGACCTGCGCGAAGTCGAAGCCGTCGTCCGAGCCCGGGTTGACCGAGTTGCGATCGGTGAAGGCCGCCAGCGGAATCTGCACCAGCCGGTAGGTCGGGTCGTCCGCTGAGAGGCGGTAGGTCGCCAGAAACTCGTCCTCGGTCGCCCCGTCGTAGGTGCCGTCGCCGTTGGCGTCCTCCTGCAGGAGGATCTCAAGCGTAAGCGGGATGTTGTCGGCCTGCAGGTTCGGGCGGAGGTAGAAGGTGAAATACTCG